>JAEOTE010000066.1 GCA_016839945.1 Candidatus Heimdallarchaeota archaeon
AGTATAGTTGAATAATTAGATTGGTGTTATGATTGTCAGTATATAGTTCCCAATTTGGTTTAGAATCTGTTCACAATGAACTAATGGATTGTATTAACGAATTAAGGTACAAATCAGTAGGTATTGTAGATGTAGCAGTTGTTTCTTTAGAAGGGTTGCCAATAGTTTCACTTGTTCTAGAAAGAGTTGAAGAAACTAGATTTGCAGCAATGACAGCAGCAATGCTTTCGTTAGGTGAAAGGGTAGCTACCGAATTAAACAAAGGTTTACTGAAAAAGATATTTGTTGAGGGAGATCACGGATATATAATAACTATGCAAGCTGGGGATACTGCAGTTCTAACAGTTAGTGCAACTATGGATACAAAACTTGGTTTGCTCTTCTTAGACATGGAAAGAGCCGCATCTAAGATTGCGAATATATTATCTTTTGGCTAATTTATCATCGAAAAAGAGAAAAAGACCTTCTACAATATTCACTTGATTATCTTGTATAATGGACTATCTTTATTTAACTACTCTGAGGTTAGAAGAGAAGTACAAAATAAAGAGAAGAAATTGAAAGATTCTTTTGGTGAATTCAAAAAAAAGAATTTAGGAATTTACTATACTCCTCAATTTATTGTTGAATATATTGTGGATGCTGCTTTGTCTCTGTCTTTAGCTAGCAAATTAACAGGAATTGAGGAAAAACAAGAAGTTATTTTTCAAGATCTCAAAACAAAAAGAGAAGTAACTGAAACCAAACACGCTACTTTACTAATTAAACAAATTCTGCCAAATTTCTCAATCTGTGATATCTCTATGGGTTGGGGAGTCTTCCTGTTGCATGCTTTTGATTATTTACTTCATTTATACAAGTCATCCTTCAGATTGCTAGAAGATGACATCTCTAAGCTTTTTCCAAGTAAATTTTCTTCTGAAGAAGACATCAACTATCATATAGTGTCAAATATAATTTCAAACAATCTCTTCGGAGTAGATATTGCGAAAGATTCGGTAGAACTAGCTTCTTTTAAAACAATAGAGAAAGCGATGCAAATTCTAAAAAAGGATGAAATTCGACTTCCTAGACCAAATTATTATGTTGGTAACTGTTTAATAGGAAACATTACAAGAGATTTCAAGATAGATACGAAAAATATTAATGATATTTACACTGAATCTACTCTCTATTCTGTGAATAAAAATGAGAGAATTAGAGTAAAAGAATGGCTAGAAAAAACAGATATGCTTCATTGGTCTCTTTGTTTTCCAAAAATCTTTGAATCGGGGGGCTTTGATGTAATTGTTGGAAATCCTCCCTATATCAATGTGAAAAAAATAGATTTAGGAGAAAGAAAAACATATTCAAAATTATATGAAACATATAATCCTAATGGAGATATATCAAATGTTTTTTGGGAAAGAGGATTAAAATTATGTAATGATGGAGGAATTATTTCTTTCATAACCCCACGATATTGGTTAGAAGGTAGTCACAGCAATTCATTAAGAAATTTCATCCTTAAACATTCTACTATCAGGGAAATAATTGACTTTCGAAGTAATCGGTCCTTATTTACACAAACGGAAAACAAACTAGGAGTTGACACAACTATTGTTACACTTCGAAAAGACAAATCGGAAAACAACGTAGTTGATGTTTTTCTTTCTACTGATGATTCTCCAATAATGAAGATAAGAAAAAATAATTTCAAACATTTTACTACTTCTCAAACTTCTCTTTCTGAAAACAAGTGGATTTTTGAAAAGCATCCAATAATAGACAAAATTGAAGATAGAGCTAAATTTAGATTGGGTGATGATAAGAAAAACCAAAGTTTCACGGGTATTTGTGAAATAGGAAAAGGTTGTTCAACAGGCAATAATAGAATTTTCAAATTAAAAGAAAAATCAGCTTTAATATATGAAGGAGCTGAAGGCGAGGAGCTAATTTTAGACAAACATGAAAAAAGCATTTTGCGTAGATTGATTAAGAATAGTGATATCAAAAGATATTGGTGGAAACAAAGAGATCTATACTGGATCTTCCTTAAAGATAAGAAAATAGAAAACTATCCCAATATTAAGAGATATCTAGAAAAGTACAAACTGGATCTAGAAAGAACCAAAAGAAAATATAAACTAAGGAATTACTATGATTACGCAGCCTATCGTTCCCTATCACTAATTAACCATTCTCCTAAAATTATATGTCCCTATCAATCGTATAAGAACAGATTTGTTTTATTAAATGATGATAAAATGAGAACGATTTATGAAGCTGACATAATTACAATCATTCTAAAAGAAGACTACGAGAGAAGCTTTGATTGGTATTATATACTTGCGGTGCTTAATTCAGAAATTATGAATTATTATACTAGGCTTATGAATAAGAAAGTCTATAACTTAATTGATTTTCGAACGAATCAATTGTCCCCCTTACCTATAATGCAATGTAAAAACCAACAAATCATCAAGCATTTTGTGAAAAATCTTCTAACATTAATATCTTTGAGACAACTGAAAAACTCTAATTGGATTCTTCAAGGGATTAAACTTCATAAAAGCATCTTAAATGACTTGATTTTCGAGACCTATCTCAGAGAAGAACTTGAAACCTCATTAGTATCGGTTCTAAATGCGAATATTGAAGGTTTGTTTCTTTTTGATATTCCAGAAGAATCCATCTTAAAAAACCATAATCAGTTAACTGATCTAATCATGAATGACCGTAGCACTAAGAATAACATTGAAAGAATCAACAATCATCCTGAAGTAAAACGTATTAAGAAATACTTAGCTCTTAACTAGAACATTATCATGTTCTTTTAACCATAATTCGGGAGTTGAAAACGTAACATCTTTAATGTTCTCTAAAGCAGTAATAAGTTTTCTAAAAGTTTTAAGGTTCTCCTCAATTTCTCCTTTTGTAAGATAACGTTCTTTTGAAATATTGTAAGCAAAGTGCCATGAGTGCAAATTAACTGAGATATATGAAACGCCATCTTTTGAATTTCTCACTAATTCTAGATAGTTTGAAATTATATCTTCAAGATTCCTTTTACCTTCAAACAGTGGCCACAGATATGTATACATTCCATTCATTTTGCTGTTTTTTGGAGTTTTAATAACTGGAAATTCAACTAAATTTCTAGTTTCATAATATGGAAATATTGATGATATAGATTCTTGATAAACCGAACTATCATAAACAAATCCCAAAGATTCTAGGATTCTATTGGTATTTACACTTTTTCTCATATATGGGGCTCTAAAGCCTATAACCTCTTTTGATAACAAGGATTCTACTTTCTTTTTTGCTTCTGATATTATATTATATTCATCCTTTTCGGAGAATATTAAACCAGTTTCTAGGCCTGAGAAATCTTCATGATCATATCCATGAATCCCAAATTCAAAATATGATTGATTTAATTTCTCTAAATATTCCGGATTTCTATCAAGGAAGATATTAGCACTTCTTGCTTCAAAATAAAAAGTGGTTGGGATTTTCTTATCGATCAAATAGGGTAAGAAGAATTCCACACTTCTTTGTGTTCCTTCAAGTGTAGCTGATTTGACTGGATTATCTATTTTTTCAGTTTCCTTTAATTGAATTGGTTTACTAACCGCATGTTTCTTTTCTTTCATCGGAAATGCAGCGTCTCTATCAAAATCCACTTTGATGAATATGTAAACCAATCTGATCAACTCACATACAATTAAGACTACTTAGTATGAAAGATACCTAAAATAAAGGTTTTACCTCTTATTTCTATGATTTTGCTGTTTGTTAATTCTGAAACGTTCTTAGCAATTGCTTTTGTACTTTTTGTAGGAATACTTTGCAAGCATTTGATTTTTACAATTTTGTCTTTCTTTAATATTATCCTGATTTCTTGGATAATACCTTCTGTTATCCCCTTTTTTCCTATCCTTATTTTTGGAGGTTCTTGACGGATTCTATTAATGGTCTCTTTCATTCTTGTCCTCCAGTTTTTGATAATAAGGTATTCTTGTGTAATTTTTACAATTGAAGCATTTAATGGATACAACTTTATTTGTTGAAGAAAGCCTTGTTCTAGAATTGATTCCAGGATAAAGGAACGTCTTACAGTGTTTGCAAAACCTTTTCTTCCATTCAGAGGGAAACTTTGTTCTTGTTTTCATCTGTAATTTTCGGGCTTGTAAAGCATATTTTTGTGCCATCTCAACATCATGTTTTATTGTTTTGTCTGCTAACTCTAGCAGCTCAACAATTCTATCTTTTATGTCATTGCCAGAAAGCATTAGTGATTTCCTTCTTCTATGCTTTTTCCTTGATGAATGAGAACCGCTTTTGTTAGATGGCATTTGCTTCATCCTTAAAAAAAATCAAATAACGTCCTTATCAACATTTCTTTCTTTGGAGTATGTGTCTCTTATTATGAAGAATATTAAGAAGGTGGAGGTGGGATGTTTTTTAATAATTTATTAATTTCTTCCTCAGACATGATTTTTCCATATGGAAAAAGAGTCTTGTAATCTTCTTTTCCTGTTTTTTTCTCTAACTTGTTTTCAATAATTGCTTCTTGTTCTTTTTTAGGAAAAACTTTCTTGGATTGAAAAGGAGCTTTCTGTTTCATGATTAAATCCGATTTTTGAGATTTTAAGACATCATTAGTTTTGATATATGGTACAAAACTGTTAACTTTGATAACATCTCTCCAAAGGATTGATGAAAATGTTTGATTTGAAAAACCAAAAAGAAACAAAATTTTGTTTCGTTTTACTTCAAAATATGAATGAAAACGTAAAACAAATGAAAGTTTTTGCTTGTATTGGAGAGATATTTTTTCAATTTGCTTTAGATATTTTTCAGCTTCTTCATAGGACGAAAACTTGTAAGAAATAAGAATAGATTTGTTTAATTTCCTTTTACTTCTGTTTTTTTGATTTGGAAATCTAGCACCTAAGCTGATCGTGCTTAATTTATAAGAGAGAATATTTTTTACGTATTTGGAAAAATATCTTCTATTAATACTTGAAAGGATAATGGATGAAAATATCCAAAAATCTTTACCAACAGATATTATTTTCTGGTTCTCGGTTTGTTTTATTTTTGAATTATAAAGATATTTTAGATTATCAGCAATGCTAGTATGATTAATTGGTGAAGCCAATAACAAAGGATCTATTGGTCCTATTTTGTCTATTTTATCAAGAAATCTGGAAACTTTGTTAATAACATCTCCCACATCTTCAGCTGAAACAAGATAAAGCAATTTAGCTGTTGATTTTGTTAACTGCACAATATAATGGCTTTTAACTGAATCTAGATAATTGAAAATCTTTTGAGATAAGTAATCTGGAAGACTCTCTTCTAATTTTGAAAGAGAGAAACCAATAATTGCTATAGCTTGATTTTTTGACTCAATTGTTATAAGATCTTCAGTGTTGTGAATTTGAAATTTAGGCATAATATCTATTATACTGTATAAACAAAATAATAAAAACCCACAAATAAAGTGAAGAGACTTTGAATTCTTAGTCTCTCCATAGTGCTTCTATAGATATATCCTCTGGTTTACTCAAATATGGCGAGCTAACTTCTGCTATTACAACAGTAACTGCTAGTTCATCATCAGGCATTGATTCATCAATGTTACATCCCCAAACAAATTCTGCTTTTGGATGAATTTGATCTGTAATCATAGTAGTTATTGTATCAACTTCAGTCATGGAAATGTTTTTGTTAGCTTTAATGTTTACCAATGCACCTGTGGATGAGGTTATATCGACATCCAACAAGGGATTTGATAATGCATTTGTAATAGCTTGTATAGATCTATTTTCACCTTTACCTCTTCCAACTCCAATAACTGCAGGACCACTACGACGAAGAATTTTCTTTGTATCGGCAAAGTCTACATTAACTCTTGCTGGTAGTACTATTAGTTCTGTTAAGCCAACTACCGCATTGATAAGAACATCGTCTGCGAGTTTAAAAGCGTCCCATAAAGTGAAATCGGGGGCATACATTAGCAATTTCTCATTTGGCACAACAATTATGGTGTTTGAGTATTCATTTAGCTCTTGTAAGCCTTCTAGAGCTGTTTCCATTTTTGGTTGTCCTTCTGAAGAGAAAGGTAAAGTACAAACACTAACAACCAAACAACCCTCTTCCTGAGCAATTCTCGCTATAAAAGGTGCAGCTCCAGTACCTGTTCCTTTTCCTAAACCACAGGCTACGAAAACTAAATCATTACCTCGTACAAGTTCTCGGATATCCTCTTCATTTTCTTCTGCAGCTGCTCGTCCAATATTAGGATCATTTCCTGCTCCTGTCCCATTAGTTAGTTCTCGTCCAACTAGCACTTTCTGTTCAGCGTTAGTGCTTAATAGATGTCGTGCATCAGTGTTTATAGCTACAGTTGTAGCTCCTAAGATACCACCGCGCGCCATAATATTATTTGTAGCATTAGAACCTGCCCCTCCTACTCCAAGTGCAAGTATCCTATTAGTTCGAAGAACTTGTTGTATGTATGAATCTACTGATTGACTGGAAAAGCGCTCATTTGATCCGCTTTGACTCTTAAGTAATTCTTCCAAATTCTTATTTGCTTTTTCACTACCAAATGAAGTAGATTTATCGGGATTTTTATTTTCATCTTCCTCATTAGGAATATTAATGATAAAATGATCATCCATACTCTATCAATGATGCAATTGTGAAATAAAATAACAAAACAAATATGACC
>JAEOTE010000067.1 GCA_016839945.1 Candidatus Heimdallarchaeota archaeon
AAATTGACAGAGTGAATAATATGGCTCAAAGTAGAAATCTACTTACAAAGAAGATAGAAGAAAAATCATCAATTCAAGGAATTGTTGTAAGTAGTCGTAGAGTGTATGTATACACTGATGAACCCGAACATGAAATAAAACTTGAAAATTTGCTACTCAACTTACTTGCAGAACATGGCCCTTTAACTAGAAGTGAGTTAGTATCTCTAACCCATATTCCTAGATCAACTCTTTACGATAATCTTGCAAAATTAATCTCTATGGGATTAATCCAGAAAGAAGCAGTACCAAGAGATAACAGAGGAAGGCCAAAGATTTTATTCAAACTAATATGATATTATCTAGCTTTGCTTCAGTTTAATTTAATGATTGCTCGTTTATTTCAAACGTCAGCTATCGACAAAGTTAAACAACCATTGCTAAAATATATTTTCAGTTAGTCAAGAGATGAGAAAAATGGATGAGAAATCATCATCAACAATAGACGAAATATTTGATCGATATCTAGACGCTGAAACTTCAATATTTAAGAATAGAGAAGTCTTAAGCCCTCATTATGTGCCTGATATTCTTCCTCATAGAGATGACAAATTTGAGGAATTAGCAAAGATATTAGCTCCAGCTTTAAGAGGAGGGGCACCATCAAATATCTTTATTTACGGAACAACAGGAACAGGAAAAACTGCAGTTACAAAACAAGTTCTATCAAAATTAAAAGAAAGAGCTGAATCAAAGAAATTAGCTTTCAAATATAGTTATATGAACTGTCAACATGTTGATACAAAATATAGAGTTCTAACACAACTTTGTGATGATATTGGTATAGATGTTCCTTTTACTGGACTTCATTTTGATGTAATCTATCAGAAATTTAGAGATGCGCTTGATGATCTTGATACTCTTCATGTAACCGTTCTAGATGAAGTTGATATGCTGTATCGAAAGAGCACAGAATCACTATATGTGCTTACTCGTATGAATAGTGATCTAAAGAAATCAAAACTTAGTATTATAGGTATAACAAACGATGTTAACTTCAAAGAAACCTTGGATCCACGTATTCGCAGTAGTTTGAGTGAAGAAGAGATTGTTTTCTCTCCATATACAGCTGAACAGCTTAATGATATTCTCACCCAAAGAGCTAATGTTGCGTTTCAAAAAGGAATAGTTGAATTTGGTGTAATTAATTTGTGTGCTGCAGTTGGAGCACAACAACATGGGGATGCAAGAAGATCACTTGACTTACTTCGTGTTTCTTCTGAATTAGCAGAAAGAAATAATGATGAAAAAGTTACTGAAATACATGTTCGAAAAGCACAACAAGTTATTGAGAGAAACACAGTGATAGAAGTGCTATCATCACTCCCTATACAAACAAAAGCTGTTTTACAATCTATATTCATAGGTGAAGGTAGATCGGAGGAGATAACTACCGGAGATGTATGTGAAATTTATTCAAAAATATGCAAGCTTGTAAAATTAGACAAATTAACTGATAGAAGAGTTGGTGATTTAATTAACGAACTTGACATGCTTGGTATAGTAACAGCTCAGGTAATCAGTAAAGGAAGATATGGGCGATCAAAAAGAATCCATCTAACCGTACCTCATAAACAAGTAAGAGAAGTATTAGAAAGTGATTTTAGATTATCCAAAATTTTCGACATGGATGAGATATAAGTAGAATATTTTCAGGAGGGGAAAGATTTTTCTTTTCTTTTGAATAATTTAAATGAATATTAATGAACGAGTTATATATAGAGTGTAAATATATAATTTCTGGCTCTAAATGTGAAAAACTAGTTAAGAATGGAGCTATTTTGATAGAAGATAACAAAATTCTAGAAGTTGATAAAGCTTCAAACGTTAAGAAACTTCTTGCTGGACATGATAAATTAAACCGTACTAACCACACCGCTATTCCTTCACTAATTAATGCACATACTCATCTTCCTGAAACATTACTTAGAGGAATATGTGATAGTGAAAAGCTTGTAAATTGGTTATATGATTATATTTGGCCTTTTGAAATGAAAATGACAAAAGAAGATGCATATTACGGCGCTTTATTAGGATGTCTAGAACTAATTGAATCAGGAATAGCCGGAATAATTGATCAATATTTTTATACTGAATCCATTGAGCAAGCTATTAAAGAATCAGGAATTAGAGCGCTTTTGTGCCCATCCATATTTGATAATACGCCTGAATCAGGTAGTCTTGATAATACTTGGAAACACGTATCAAATTTAGTAAACAAAAAAGGTTCTTCCGAAGATAATAATGTTAAATATGGTATTGGTCCTCATGCTCCATACACCGTACCCAAGGAGTATTTATACAAGATATTAGAGCTATCCTCGAAATTTTCGCTACCAATACATATACATCTAAGCGAAACTAAACAAGAAGTTGAAGAGAACAAAGAAAAATTTGGAATGTCTCCTATTGAGTATATTCATGATTTAGGTTTAACTAAAGAAAGAATCCTTGGGGCGCATTGTGTTCACACAAATAAAAAAGATTGTGAAATAATGAAAAAAACAGATTTCACAGTTTTGCATAATCCTCAATCTAATCTTAAAATGACTAGTGGAATTGCACCTGTCTACAAGTATATTGAACATGGAATCAAAGTGGCAGTAGGTACAGATGGGAATGCTTCGAATAATGATTTAGGCATGATTGAGGAGCTTTCAACAACAGCCATGCTGCAGAAATATCTTTCTAATGATGCAAAAGTTATGCAAAATGCGTCCGTTCTATATTTAGGGACAATAAGTGGATTGAAGACAATTGGTATAGAATCTACTGGAATTTCAAAAGGATCTGTAGCAGATATAACTCTTTTAGGTCTAGATAGAAGCCACTCATGGCCTCAAAATGATCCGCTTTCAAATGTAATATATTCATCTTCAAGCTCTGATGTTACTGATTTAATCGTAAATGGTAAAATAGTGTATTTAAATAAAGAACATCAAACTTTAGATAAAGAAAAGATAATTAAAAAATGTTCATCAATTTCATCTAAGATACTTACAGAAATGAAAAAATAAAAAAGTCAGTTATTAAATTATAACATGGCAATGAAGAATCTAGCCCTTCACTGAAATAGATGTTGAGGATCTTGAGTTCTGAGCCACTTTTATCTTATCTCTTTCTTTTGTATCCTAGAAACTCAAATTGCCAAAACGCATATCCTTCCGATGCTGAACGAAGTTCAGACGCTATCTGTAAAGAAGATTCAACACTAATTTGCCCCATAATTGTTGTTTTTGATGTGTAGTGTTCAGTTTTTTCAATATCACAATTAAATTTCTGAGTAACAGTTAAAACAGCACCTAAGTGGTGAAGAGGTGTATATATTGAAAAAGAGTATATTGGTTCATAAACATTCAAATTAGCATTAATAATTGCTTCATGAATTGTATTTTTAACTAGTGGGACAACTATCTCATATCGTAAAGATTCACTAACAATTTCTTTAATCTCGTTAATAATTACAGTTAATTTTCTAATTGAGTATCCTTTTAGTGGTCCTTTCATTATCGCATTTCTAAAACTAGTTCTTAATAAATCAAATAATTCTTCGTTTCCCTTTTCTAAATCAACTAACAAACGATTTTCTTTATAGTCAGAATATATGCATCTAATTTCATTTTCTTCAGTTGGTTTGCATGTTATAGTTATCTGAATCAGATTCAAATCATCCGTTTTTGTAAGTGTAAATTCTTCTTCAATTTGTTCTGCTAGGTTAACTTCTGGATTTGAAACTTCAACTTTTATACCTGCTTTCTCAATTTCTCCAGTAATAATTTCAAGTTGTAGTTCACCTATACCATAAATCTTCATTTCTCCAGTATTTTCATCTGTTGTATGGTTAAAATTAGGCTTAATTAAGGAAAGAACGTCTAACAACTTCTGTAATTTAGGAATATCTGAAACTCTAGAAGGCTCAATGCGTTGTGAAATTACAGATTCTTGAAGATATGGAATATTTTCAAACATAACATTTGGAAAGTCTTCCGTTTTTTCTACAAAAGTATCTCCAATTTGAACGTTCTTTATACCAATAAGTACACCAATATTCCCAGCACTCACAGATTCCATTGTTACAAGCGATTGTCCCTTGTAAATACAAACCTGTTGAATTCTTGTAGTTTCCCCCGTTCTTCTATTATAGACAACTGATCCTGACTTTATTGTACCTGAAAAAACTCTTGAAATTGAGATAATTCCTCTATTATCTTCATACATTAATTTACCAACACACAAAATAGTAGGTCCTTTATCCTCGCATTTTATGATAGCTTCTTCTGAACTCTTATCAGCATATTGTGTTATCTGCTCAAAACGTTGTTTTTGTCCTTCATATGGATCTGGTACATTTTCTATAATCGCGTTTATTATTGCTTCAATAATAGGGAAGTCAGACTTTAGTTGTTCAATGTTGCCTTCTTCATGAAGCTCAATGATTCTATTAAATTGAGGTAAAGTCTTCGAATATTTTGATATTGCCCATCCATAGAGAGCTGCCCCCATAATAACGGTTCCTTCATCAAATTTAACCTTCCATTCTTTCCTGAAACTTACAGGCGCGTATTGGTCTATTAATTCGTTTACCATTTGTATAATGTTGTTTATTCTGGTTTCGATTTCTTCTTTAGGTAACTTTAATTCATTGATTAATCTATCAACTTTATTTATGAAGAGAATTGGTTTTAGACACTCACTCATTGACTGCCTGATTACAGATTCTGTTTGAGCCATAACTTGTTCTACTGCATCAACTACAATAATAGCTCCATCGACCAGACGTAAAGCTTGAGAAACCATGCCTGAGAAATCAACATGTCCTGGTGTATCAACTAGATTAATTAAATAAGGCGAATCATTATAATTGAAGATGAAAGAGATATTTGCTGTCTTGATAGTGATTCCTCTTCTTTGCTCTTCTTCAAGATAATCTAAAGCACGTGCACTTCCTGCCATAGTCTTTGATATTAATCCTCCCGATTGGAGTAAATGGTCAGATAAGGTAGTTTTTCCATGGTCTACGTGACTTACTATGCTTACATTACGTATGTTTTCTTTTTTCTTCATAGATTTTGAGATTTGATCAATGTATTCACTCATAGATGTATTTGTATTATCAATAGAAGTTTAAAGCTTTATCATGTTTTTTAATAGTTAACGTTTTAAATTGAAAAACATAATATATTACAAACAAATACGTATTAGAATTATTATTAATTCTGAGGTACTGCAAATGTATGAAACTAAGGTTCCAGGAACAAGGTATACTGTTTCGTTAATTAATGTTAAAGGACAATGGATGATACAGATAAAGCTTGATGATATTGTTGAGTCAGATGTTCTTGTAAAGGATATTAGTGAAAGAGGTATTCGTGAGAATATTAAATCTGTTGTCTCGGAAGTTAATTTATATGTAAATGATTTCATGCTTGATCAAATAACAAAAGAAATCACAGAGCAAGCACAAATATTGTTTAGAGAAGTTGAAGCTACTGTTGTAAGAGAAACTCATAAAACTCAAACAGAAATGTCAGCAGTTGAGGAAACAATAATTCAAATTGTAAAAAGAATAGAAGTTTTAGAAGAAAGAATACGACGATTGGAAAATGCTCTTGCTCAACAAGAAGCAACTTAAACCTCTCCCTTTTTTGTCTAATAACGTTTTAGTTTTTTATTACTAAAAACGAAATCTTCTTAAAACCCACAAAACCTTTTGTACAAAAGGTGACGTAATGGCTCAACGAGCACGAATTAAGTTAATAGGCAATGATCCTCATTCATTACAAAAAATCTGTGGTCAGATTCAGAAGATAGCAGAACGAACAGGAGTACGTATAAAAGGACCTATTCCACTTCCTTCAAAAAGAATTGTTCTTCCTGTAAGAAAATCTCCTTGTGGAAATGGAACTGCAACTTATGACCATCTAGAAATGAAATTACACAAAAGAATCATTGATATTGATGCAGAAGAAAAAAGTATGAGGCTTCTAATGAGAATTCATGTTCCTGAAGATGTACATATCGAGATAGCCATCGAAAGAAAATAATTCTTTTATTTCCTCTTATCACAATTATCAAGATTTTAGAATTTAATCCTATAATCAGGATAAAAGTTCTTTAAGTAAAGAATAAAGTCTTCTGGTTCTTCAAAATTGTTTTTTATAAAATCAGAATTTTCACAGAAATCGATCATTGTATTGAAGTAATTCTTAATTTCATTATCTGAAATTAAAACATTATATGGGGGTTTTAGTTCTCCTGAAAAAATCTTCGAATATAAGAGTTCCTTAAGGGTAATTAATGAAGATTTTGAGACATCTTTCCAAAAATTGAATGTAATTTTTCTAAATGATTCATATAAATTATCAACGAGTTCCATCTGTTGTGTGATAATTTGAGAAAAACTGTCTATTCTATCTGGGTGATAATCCCTAATTTCAACAAACTTATGCCAAAAATGATTTTCAGGAAGTATATCAAAGGATTCCACTATTAAGTCTGTTTCTTTCAATTGCCCCAATATTCTTACAATTTTACCTACACTTCCATCAGTCTTCTTCTTGAGTCTTTCTTTATCTTGTGATAAAACAATACATCTTTCTGTATGATAAGGGAAAATAAATTGTTCAATTTCTAAAATAGTATCATAGTTTTTATTATCTATTAGCTTCACAATTCCAGTTAGCGTCCTTTTTTGTTTTTCATTCACATTGTAGTATCTCTTTAGTTTTAGTTTTATGTTAGCTTTTCCAAATTTACCATCTGTTATTACAATCTCTTCTTTTTTGTTTCTTATGCAAAACCCATTTTCAATGATTAAATCTAGTCCAACAATAATATTCTTCGAAAAACCAAGATCCTTTAAACTATAATTATACACCTGATTCTTAATTTTTAGATTACCGTAAATCCCCCATTTGCTAAATCTAACTGTAAGTATTTCACCCTCTATATACTCAATTGCTTTACCAGGTTCTAGAATTAAATCCTCTTGTTTAGCGCTCATTCAATTATTTATTATAAAGAATAATATAAAAACTTGCTATGAATTGAGAATTTACAAGTTTAATGATTTGATTTCCTTAACATTCTGTTTTAGAAAGTCATATATTGACTGAACCTTTTGCTCAAGGATATTTTCAGGATCAATTTGATAGATTTCAATTTTCTGATAATCCATTTTTTTTATAAATTTCAAAGATTCATCTTGAGCTAAAAGAAGAGTTTCCTCAGATAAATCAAGGGAGTAAACAAATTGGCTAAAAGGGTAAGTTTCTGACAATTCAATAGGAACTAAACCTAGAAACGGCAAGAAATAAACCACGTCCATATTTTCTATTTTCTCCCCAACTAACTCTCTGATTTTAACATTAGATCTAAAAATTTCTAAAGGATTTTTCTTACCAGATGCAATTAAAATTAACAATTTAGAGCTTTTGGGGGAATAATTCAGCAATATCCTTTTCCTAGCTTTAGACAAGTCTGAACGATAAACGGAGCTTTCATTGAAAATCTTTAAACCAATTTGTTTTGTAAACGGTGTTCCTAGTTCCCAGAATTCACTGGGAGTTTCCTTTAAAAGATGTTTAAAAGCCCTATATAATTTTGGATGAGCTTTTGATCTTAATTCAAGCAATTCCCACAATCTTCCTTCTTTTAAAGATACACGAACTTGTTTGATTTCAGCTGAAGAAACATGTAAGTTGTGTTCAGCAAGTCTTTTTATTCTTGTTCCTTCTTCTTCCTCTAGTAACTCTTTAGGTGTCCATCTAGAGCAGACATCACAAGGACATGGAAATTCTGTTAAATCATCAAGATGGTAAGTACCTGTTGGTCTCATGTATCTCTTTTCTTTTGCATACAAAATATATGCTGCACTATCAAAAACATCACAACCTAAAGCAACAATGTATGGGAAAATCATGGGATGACCAGCACCAAATAAATGAAATGGGATGTTATGGGGAAGAAGTTGCCTAGCTGCTTTTATCATCGAAAATAAGGTTATGTAGTCATATTGCGTCATTATAGGTACAACACTCCCAAGGGCTTGAAAACCGAAATATTTTGTGTAATCCTTTCTTTTGACTTCTTCGATATACTTTCTAATCAGTTGAGTGTTTTTACCTCCTTGAATAGGTAAAGTCCAAATAATGTCTTGATTACTCTTAATAAAGTCTAATGAAATTTTTATTCGATCAATAGTTCCTTCCATCTTTTCTTTAGCTTCTTGAAATGTATCAGTAGGGGGAGTTGGTATATCTAGAATAACTCCAACATCAGTTTTCAAGCTTGCTTGTATTTTGAGAGATTGTATGGGGTCGATTTCTACATCTCCATAAGCTAATATTTGATATGCTCCGCTATCCATCATTACATTTCCTTCAAATTGTAGGAAATCATGTATACTTTTCTTCCCATCAGGCATTCCAAAACGTTTCAGGAAAAGATATGCACTCGTAATCACGAAGTTGAAACCAAATTTTTCCATCATGTCTTTTGCTGATACTATATTGTCCCTTGGGTCAAGAACAGGTACAAATGTAGGTGTAGTTACATTTCCTTTAGGCATTTTATAGATACCCAGTTTTCCATGCAAATCTTGTGTTAGTATTTCATACATGTTTTACACCTACAATCCACTAAAAAAATAGAAAAAGGTGTCTTTAACTTTATTGTTAATCTTGAGTAGCTTTGTATTTATCAAAAATCTTTTGGATTCTCTCAGAGATGGGGCCGGTTCCTTTTACTCCCTCTTCACTCACTGTAAATCTATCAAAAACCTGTATTATAGCAGCTTCTTCAATAATTTTAACATTTTGAGGTTGAAACATTTGAGAAAGTTCGCTTGCTAATCCAACAAGATCAAAGGGTTCTTCAGCTAATGTTATTTCCACAATATTTGAACCAGTAATGAAAACCCTGAAATAGGTTTCATCTCCACAACTAGCCTCAGCTAAAACTACATTTAGTGAATTATCCTGTATCCCTCGAAGGACACCTGTGTATATTTTCTTATTATTCATTGTAATTTTGACTCTTTTATTTACAAGTCCACTTAGTTCTAATAGAAACTCACGGTTTGGGTTTGCTGGCATATTTAATCAAAGCAAGCTCGAGGTATTTATAAAAAAATGTTATGATACTCGATTTATATTATTATTCTACAGCAAGGATATCTATTTTGCTTTTTAGATCCTTATGAATTACAGTAATGATTGAACATACTGAAAAACAATGATTGCATTGTGTGCATAATGAATCATCCACAATAATTCTTTCATTTTCAATTCTAATCGCATGGAATTCACAACTCCTGACACACAATCCGCATTTTATACAACCAGTTGCTCTAAATACTGTAGAAACAAAATCATTTATTGTATTCTTAACATATTGCTGTGTGAGTTCTTTTTGTTTTTTGAAATTTATTCTAAAGGTTCCATCTGAATATAATATGATAGTATGATTCTTATTAGATACGAGAATGAAATTAATATTCTTGTTTGTTTGAACCTTTCCTAATATCGGAAAAAAGGATTGATTTTTTTCGAGATTAATTCCTCCAGAAAAAGAACCTATGACACTTAATGGTTGTGTTACACAATCACTGTGTTCTTCTTGTATGGAAACAAGATCTATTTCTTTTTCTGTTTTTTCTAAAAAGTTAAGGTTAAGAGATAATACATTTGAAATTTTTTTAGGTATTTTTTTAAATCTCCACAGACCATAATCCCAATAGGATTTCGGCAAATTCCTCCTTCTACTCCATTTTTCTACTCCTTCTTTCAGTTTTTCATATTCCTTTTTATGTTTCTTTCGTAGAAGCCGAAATTGTGCCATATCCGTTGATGGACACACCCAACACCCTATTCTTTCATATCCTTCCTCGTATAGTTTGTTGTACGGTAGTTTTCTCCATTTAATATACATCCATATCATGAGTGCTGTCCAATTTTGTATTGGTGACACGTTGATCTGGTTGGGGATATACTGGTTTTGCCAAGTGTCAGATATGGCTCTTCTAAAGGATTCATATCTTCTTTGACCAACGAAACTAATACATTTAGTGTCTGGAAAGGTTTGTGAAATAGCTTTCTGGATAGGAGCGAGCTTGGCAAATTTGCAGCAATAGCGAAAATCTCTTCCTGGGGGACCAAATTTGTGGAAGGCTTCCCAGAATAGTTCTTCAGGAACGCTTTCAACAATAAGTCTATCTTCGAAACCTAATTGCTTACTAGAACTATGAACGTAGTCAACAGTTTCAGGAAATTCGATGCCAGTGTCAACAAATAGAACCTGAAAATCCTCGTTAGGAAGAGCTCGACGAACAAGCTCTAGAAGAACCAGGCTATCTTTCCCGCCACTAAAAGAAACCAAGACAGGTAATTGTAAATCCTCCTTAGTTTTTTGAATTTGAGTTATAGCTTCTTTTTCTAATTTCAGAAGCTCTTGTTCATTCCAATGAATAATCTCCTCCCAAGAATATCTTGCTGTTATAGGGTGAACCTGTCTAGCTGCAGCGCGATAGTTCTTTGCATAAACTCCCCTTTCCATTTGAGCTCTTTCGGTTTCATTTATACGAGCAATTCCTCCTGCAATAATATTATCGCTGGAATCAATAACAACAATGTAATCACCTTTCTTGATATCAGGATCAGCTTGAATGACACCAGGTATAAGTATGTTAGCTCCTTTAGCAATTTTTTCTACAGCACCAGAACCAACCCTTACCCACCTCTTTGAAAACTTTCCACTCAATTGAGAAAGACCATTGGAATTTAATTTAATGACCCATTCATTAGAAAGTAAATCATATCTACGAGTACCAATACTAATACCATTGATGATAACCTCATCCATTTGGTCTTCTGAACCAACATGATTGAGAAAAACAACGTCATCTTTACGTATTATTTTTGAATTACTCCCGAAGTTGCTAATTATTAAATCTTCAATTTCTTGCATCTCAAACTCTGTAGCGGGTCTAACATCAAAAGGAGGTGTTAGTTGAACTTGATGAGATTCTTTGTTACAAATAGGACAAAATTTTGAGACAACAATAGGAAGATTACAGCTATAACAAAAGAAGAAAGTGTTAGGTCCAAGGATAGGAATATTCTTTTTTTTTCTTCTTGATGAGATATGAACACCCCATTAATTTTCTCTTAATAATCTCATCAATGCTCTAGGAATTTGTTTATAACTAGAAACTTCAGCAAATTTTCCCCTACCCAATCTTGCAAGATCCTTACAAACTCTTCTACCCCAATCTTGCTTACTTGGTAAAGATATAACATGAAGACGTGGAAAGTATTTAAGGTATGGTCGAGGATCTCCACCTCTATTAAAAGCTCCATCAGTAATGATAACACCAAACTTGTGTCTTTTCTTAATTTTTTCTAGTTCAAGTCCACCGTATTTCAAACCTTCAGCAATATTAGTATAACCAGCGCTTTCACTTTCAAGAATTCGATTAACTAGTTCATTAGTTTTGACTTTCTCTTTAATATGCTTAATAGTATAAGCTTTAGTATTAAAAACAACCACACTAAAGTTATCACGTTCTAGATTATATGCCATTACTGCAACAGTTAATGCTGCTGTTGTGAATCTTTCACCGTATAAAGAACCAGATGTGTCAAACATAAGAACTGCAGTTTTTGTTCTCTCTTTTCTTTCCAAACTAACTATGTCTTCTGTGTGGAGTACCCTACTACGGTTTTGTAAATACCTCTCTAATGTCTCATCAATATCAAATTCATCTAGACCTATTTCATACTCGGTTTGTTCAAAAACTTCTCCTCTTATCCCTTGACTTGTGATACCAAAAGCTGTAGTTAAGATAACTTGTCTGGCTAATCGACGGAAAACAGGTTTCATCCTATCATCTAAAGCTGTTCTAAGCATGAAGAACAGCTCGGGAGCGCTACTGTCACCTTTAGAAGCTCTTCTAGCAATTAGTGTATATCCTTTTTTAGAATTAAGAGCTTCTGCAACAGCAAATTTATTCGAAATAGCTAACCCTTGAATAGCAGGCATATTGTCTACATCGATAGCTAGTTCTGTTTGTTTTTTGATTTCGTAGTAGCTCATTCCCTCAGATAAACTAGAGTAGATTGAAGGATTTCTTTTTCCTGAAACTATTTCAGCTTCAAGCAACCTATTCTTGTCCATCTTACCTCGAAAGACATATGGTTTCTGGAAATCTTCTTTATACAGGTCTCCGCTCCCCTCTTCTAGAAAAAATCCATATCTTTGAATGTTGTTGTTACTATATTCTTTATAACGTCCTCAATTAAGCTTTCTACACCATCTTCTAATTCGATTTTGGTAGCTAAAGCCATGATTGAGCTATCAATCCATGATTCGATTTCGTTAGCTTCTAGAAAACGAATAATAGAAGCTAAATCTAATGCACCTCTAATAGAAGAACCTCTTCTTAAATCAGGCCAATCTCTTGTTTGTCTTATAATCTTAACAGCCATTTTAACTATTTTTTCCTCTTTTATGCCTGTTCTAACACGAACAATGTTTTGTTCTTCTTCTTCAGGTTGATATTCTAATCTTATCCAGACGAATCTGTCTCTCAATGCTTCGCTTAATGGTGTTGTTGCAACAAGCTCGGCAGGATTCATTGCACTTATAATGAAAAATCCTTCTTTTGCTTGAATTGCACCTAATTTGGGAATGATAATGGTTCCTTCATCCATTGCACCTAGAAGAACATTCTGTGTTCCTTCAGGCATACGATTTAATTCGTTTAAAAATAATATAGATCCTTTTTGCATTGCTTTAGTTAAGGGCCCTGTTACAAAAGAATTCCAATCATACCCCTTCTCAATAACCATAGGTGGATCAAAATGACCAACTAGTTTTGATGAGCTATATCTTTCATCACCATCAACTCTTTCGAGGTCTTGTGTGAAATATGAAGCCATTGCATGTGCAAGTGTAGTTTTTCCCACTCCCACATCCCCTTCCAAAAGAATATGTCTATTTGCTAGTTTTGCTGCTAAGCATTTCCTTAATTCAACAGTTCTTCCAACGATATTAAACTGCTCTTGAATTTCTTCAATCATTTCACTTATTGTTTTATCTTGCATTACTACGCCTTCCATTGGTACCTCTTTCCTCATTAAATTTCTTTATACCGTCTTTCTAACAATAATTTTGTTATTTCGAGTCTTAAATACTTTTAGATATTTGATTTCAGTAATTTTGAATCTTCACATTTTAAATTGTATACACTTTAAAATATTTTCATTCATCTATTTTTTAGAAAATTGTGTAAGAACAACTTATTTATTCCTAAACGCGATTAAGATTGCAGAATTAATGTTTTTACTATACTCTAGTTTTTTCTGGTAAGAGTTTACCTTTGAAGTACGATGTTCACTAACAACTTGAATATTTCCTTTATCATGGAAAATCTCTTTTAATCGATCTACAATTTCTTTTCTTATTGTCCCCCCACCATCACCAATTTTAATTTCAAACTTTGTAGTTTCTACGTTGAAGAAAACTGCAATTGTTTCTTTCACAACATCAACCGCAGTAAAAAACTCACTTGTAGCTAAAATCTTTTTTTCATCAACAACTACTGCAAAACCTGTGGTTTTTCCTGGGTCAATTCCCACTATAACTTCCTCAAAAGTTTCTTTGTTATTCACCAATAAAATAATGTTAGAGTAAAGATAGTAAAGATTGAATGCTTTTGGAACAAACACAATCTTGTTTTCAAAATATTTTTTTTCTATTTCTGTAGTTATAATTACTTTAGTTTTATCAGGTATTTGTTCATTAGGTAGAATGTGATTAGTTTTAATGTTTTTAATATTAGCTAGGATTTCATTAAGTTTATACAAAAACCTAAAATTGTTAGTCGCAATTGTTACGTAAATCACAATTGAACAAAGAATCGAAATTAAAAAACTTTAGTATAAAAGAATCTAAAGACAATGCTAATAAATCATTATTAGAAAATCGAGTTAAAATAGAGATTTCAGTATAATAAATAAAATAACTTAACTGGTGAATCAAATCAATCAAAATGATAAGCTTTCGGTAAATATCCAAGAATATTTTAACAGTATTAACAACGATTTGGATAAGATTTATTCGAAAGCTAAAGAAGCTAGGAAAAAAGGTTTAGATCCATCTTTAGACGTAGAGATACCTATCGCTAAGGATATAGCTGATCGTGTAGAAGGACTGATAGGTCCCAGAGGGATAGGAGAGAAAATTCGAAAATATGAGAAAGCAAATTTATCAAGAGAAAATGTGGCTTTTAAGATAGCTGAGGAAATTTGTGAAGATACTAAATCTATTGATAGTAAAGAAAAGGAAATGATAGCGGAACAAGCATTACGAACTTCGCTTGCAGTTATAACTGAGAGTATAACTGCTGCACCTTTAGAAGGTATTGCAAAAGTGAAAATAAAACGTAATGAAGATGGTTCAAGTTATTTTGCAGTTTATTATGCTGGACCTATTCGTTCTGCAGGAGGAACTGCAGCAGGTATTAGTATTTTATTAGCAGATCATATTCGTAAAAAACTAGGATTAGGTAAATTTCAACCAACACAAAGAGAGGTAGAACGATATCTAGAAGAAATTGAACTGTATAATAGAGTTAGTCACTTACAACTCCCTACTACTAAAGATGAACAAAGATTTGCTGCTCAACAGCTCCCTATAGAAATAACTGGGGAACCAACTGATAAAGTTGAAGTAACAGGAAACCGTGATCTCAAAAGAGTTGAAACAAATAGATTGCGTGGTGGAGCATGTTTAGTTTTCAATGATGGTCTTATAGGAAGATCAAAGAAATTACATAGTCGAATCTCACAGCTTGGATTAGAAGGATGGAATTGGCTTGAAGAACTAATTAATATTCATGTAAAAGCAGGGACTTTCATTGATGAGGGAGTTAGTGACATATATGATGTAGATGAAGGAGATGAAGTAGAAACAGAAGAAGTTCCAGATGCTGAGGGAGAAGTCGTTTCTGATGTGGGATATATAAAGGATGTAATAGGGGGGAGGCCTGTTTTTGCACACCCTTCAGAAAAAGGTGGTTTTAGAATTCGATATGGCCGTTCAAGAACAACAGGTCTTGCTAGTATGGGGATACATCCAGCACTAATGGGGGTTGTTAATGATTTCTTAGCTTGTGGTACTCACGTCAGGACAGAAAGACCTGGAAAGGGTGCAATTGTTATGCCTGTAGACACAATTCATCCACCAATTGTGAAGTTAAAGAATGGGGATGTAATTAAAGTTCAGAGCTATAAGGAAGCTTGTGAAGTTAGAAAGGACATTGAAGAAATACTTTTTCTTGGAGACATGTTATATGGTGCAGGAGAATTTAATCAAAATAACTTCAATTTAGTTCCCTCAGGATATTGCGAAGAATGGTGGTGCCAAGAGTTAGAAGAATCTCTTATGGATATCCCTGATTCTAAAAGGAATGATTTAACTAAATCACTTGAGAAAACAATTTCAAACATCTTAAAAAATCCTTTTCAAAACATTCCAGGACCTGATACGGCCATTAAATTATCAAAAATATTAGATATACCTCTACATCCTGAATACACATATCATTGGAACAGTATTTCTTTAGAAGATTTTTCATTATTAAGGAAATACGTACATGAAAATTTTAATGATCAGAATCAACAATTAGGAATACCTAATGAGGTTAAAATAAAACAGATTCTTGAAAATTTATGTATTCCTCATAAGCTTATTGATGATTTTATAAATCTTGAAAATCATAGTTTCCCACTTTTCCTTACACTAGGAATTGAAAACAAAGAATTAAAACCAATAAAAAATGAAAATGGGAAGATTATAGAAACTATAAATTCTGTTAGTGGAATTAAGATTAAAGCAAAATGTCCCAATTATACAGGTGCTAGGATGGGAAGACCAGAAAAAGCTAAAGACAGAAGAATGCGTCCACCTGTTCACATGCTATTTCCAGTAGGAAGTGCTGGAGAGCGTTTAAGAGATCTTTTTACAGCTTCTAATAAAAAAGAAATTGAAATCGAGTTAGTTCATAGATCATGCCCAGGATGTGGAATATCAACAAATGAGGTATTATGTACAACTTGTGAGGTTCCAACAGTTTTTGTGAAACGTTGTTTAAATTGCAACTATTACAAAAATGAAGATTTATGTCCAAAATGTGGAAGAGAAATGGTTGCTTATAGAACATCTACATATCCACTAGAGTCACGTGTAAACCAAGCAAAGAAGACTATCGGTGGTCCTTTCCCCAAAAACGTCAAGGGTGTAAAGAAACTGATGAATAAGAACAAAGTTGCAGAGGCAATAGAGAAAGGGATACTACGTGCAAAACACGGTATTTTTGTTTATAGGGATGGTACAATCCGTTTTGATGCCACTGATGCGGTTTTAACTCATTTCAAACCAAAAGAGATAGGAGTTACTGTGCAACAATTACATAAAATAGGATATTCGGTCGACATTTATGGAAAACCATTAGAAAATTCAAATCAAACTACTGAACTAAAGATTCAGGATATCGTTTTGAACATTGAAGGTGGAAAACACCTTGTAAAAGTCGCTGGTTTTATTGATGAACTATTAGAAAAATTTTACAAACTTCCTAAATTCTATAATGCAAAAAAGCCCTCTGATTTAATTGGGCAAATAATCATAGGTCTTGCACCACATACTTCTGCAGGGATTGTCGGTAGGATAATAGGTTTCACAAAAGCTAAAGTAAATTTTGCTCATCCGTATTGGCATGCTGCAAAACGTCGTAACTGTGATGGTGATGAAGATTCTATACTTCTTGCATTGGATGCCTTTCTTAACTTTTCTAAACACTATTTACCTAAAATAAGAGGAGGACAAATGGATGCACCATTAATCCTAGTTGCAAATATTAATCCACATGAGGTGGATGACGAATCACATAATGTTGATACTAGTTCTAGATACCCTTTATCATTTTATGAAGAAACGTTAAAAAGACCACCAGCTAAAGCAGTTTTACCATTAATTGATATGATACGAAATAGATTAAATGATGAAAGTGCGTATGAAGGCTTCATGTATTCTCATGAAACTTCAAATATCTTTGCAGGACCAGAATCTAATACTTATAAGAATCTTACAAAAATGGAAGACAAAGTAAACGCACAACTTCATGTTGCAGAACTTATACGTGCAGTTAACATAAAGGATGTTGCATCAAGAATTGTTGTTAACCACTTTATACCTGATTTAATAGGTAATTTGAGAAGGTTTGGTTCTCAAAAAATTAGGTGCACAAAGTGCAATATGACATATAGGAGGGTTCCTTTATCTGGGATTTGTATCAACTGTAAAAATAAGAATCTAAATCTCACTGTCTATGAAAAATCAATTACTAAATATTTCAGCATGGCCAAGAATTTAGTTGAGAAGTATAATCTATCTGAATATTTGAAGAATAGACTAGAAATAATAAAACACAACGTTGATTCTCTTTTTGTTGAAAGTGGGTTTGTAGATGAAAAAGAAAAGAGAAAAATTAATGGTGAGGTAAAACTATCGGACTTCTTTGTCAAATATGATTCAGAAGAAAAATAAAAGACTCTTGTAAAGTATATCAAACGAATCATTTTTAACTTCTTGAAGTTTTTAAGTAGATGAGCATAATGGAAAAAGAGGAAAAAAACTCCTCCCTTGAATTAAGGCTTTTATTGAATCCTAAGGGAAAGCAAAAAACAATATATGTCCTTCTATCATTTACTGCTGTCGTTGTTTTAACTGTTGTACTATATCTAGTGCCAGATTATTATTTCCTTGAAAAACTTACAAATGATGTTGTTTTCGAAGTTTTGAAAGTATACAAATATGAAGTGGTCCTAGATGGTCTTTATAGTGAAGCAGAAACAGGAACTTCGATAATTATAGTTATTACAAATTTCTTAACTGGACTAGATGCACATAATTCATTAACTCCAGTAATAAAATCTACAGCTGCTCAACGTAGATTTGCAGTTGTAAGGGCTTGCACAGGGATGCAAGCTGGTGCTTTACTAATGGCTCTGATCATTGTTACTCCAGCAGATTTCAAGAAAAAATTAAAAGCTACTATTTACTCACTAATAGCTCTTATAATTGGGAATTTCTTACGTATCGCTATAGTTATTGGCATGACTATTACACTTGAAATTACTTATGGAACAAGCTCTTCTGCTGCATGGATGTGGGCACATGATGTTTTAGGAAAACCTATAGGTTTCTTTGGAACAATCTTCTTTGCACTAATAATAGAAAAGCAAGGTGTTCCAATATTAAATACAGTAAGCTTGTGGATTGATTCTCTTCTTGATTTATTTAATCTAGTCTTGAAAAAAACAGGAATTACAGGAAAGAAGAGTAAAACATCACAGAATAAGAAATAAAAAATTAACTTATTTCATAAAATCTCTTTTAATCGAACTGGTAGCTTTCGATAAGTTTTATTAAAGGTATTTATATATAGAATCTCGAAATATTGGTGAATGTGAATCAATAATGAGGTATTTAGAAGTTCAAGAAGATGGATCTTTAATTGAAACCCAAGTATTGGATCTCGGTTCTACGAAGGTTCTAATCGTAGTAGATGAAGATGATAAAAGAATGTGGTTGTGGAAGGGGTCTGAGTGTCCGATAAGGAAGAAATTCATAGGTAGCAGAGCTTTGTCTGATTTAAGGAAAAAGGAATATGGTTTTGCTTATGTTCCACAAACTTGTGATCAGGGTGACGAGACCGCTGAATTTGTAGCAATGCTAAAGAAAATTGATAAAATGGATGCTGTTTCTTCTTCAGTAGTCTCAAGAGCTGAAGAAATTATTGAAAGACAAAGTAGAATTAATGTTTTTGAAGATGTCCCAAAAGAAGAAGAAATTAAACCTTCAACAGCTGTTTCACAAGAAGATGTATCATTAAAAGATAGACCTGCTCAAGTTCCAGAATCTCAACTCCCAACACATATGGCTAAAATGGGTGCTCCTGGAAATAGGCCCATGCCAACTATTTTATCCGCTTTAGAATCAGATTCGATAGAAATAAAGAAACCAGAACCTGCTGTTGAAGTAAAAGCGAATATACTTGAACAATCTATTCATATTCTAAGAGATTTGGGTACTCCCAAAGGATTCTATCGAGATTTGATAATAATTGGAAACAAAGTTTATACAGAAACTTATACTGGTGAATTTGAAGAATTAGATGAACCTCCTGAAGGAATTTTCTTCTCCAGTTCTCATGTCCCAAGAATGATATGTTTGAATGGTTTAGTTCGTGCTATTGAATTCTTAAAACCAGAAGAAGGTGCTGAATTAAGCGAAGAAGATGAAAAGATTGCACAAGACATTGAAGATCTTCTTGCTATGTTTGAGATTGAAGTAGGATAATCCTTTCCTTCCTTTTTCATTCCTTTTTTAGGTGATTCATTTGAAACTATATGAAATGATAGTCCATCTTCATTCATCAATTCCTACGAAAATAAGAATATTGAAAAATAAAATTGAAGAAGATTCAACATTACTACAAGGACTACTTTCAGTCCTTTCTCAAAATAAGGAGGTTTATGAATTGCTAGTGATAGATGAAGATATAAAACCAGGTTTCCTAATTATATCGGATAAAATCGAGCTAAGGACTACAAAATTATTGAATTCCACAATTACGAAAGACTCAGAACTCACGATAATTCCTATCTCTCATGGAGGTTAATCTTTCTAGACTTCTCAATTAAAAACTTCTTTAGATATATTTTTAATTAAAATGGTAACTAAACAATTTGTTTGTTAGTAGCCAGGATAGCCAAGCGGACAACGGCGCTGGTCTTGAAAATCAGTTCCTTATAGGATCCGGGGTTCAAATCCCCGTCCTGGCTCCAAAATATCCGTTTCTTTCATTTAAAAAAGAAACAAGCAAAAAGGTGTTAATTAATTGTCTTCCATAGCAGGACCCTTCATTCTTGGTATTTCAGAAAAACCACAAGCTGCAAGCAGAATAGCTATGGCTTTGGATGAGAAAAATAAACCAACCATGAAGAAGGTTGAGAACATATCTGTTTTCGTATGCAATAGAGATGGAAAAAAGATTGTTGTAGCACCTGCATTGGGGCATTTATTCTCTCTCTCTTCAATAAGCAAAACTTGGAATTATCCTGTTTTAGATTATGAATGGGTACCAAGTTATATCGAAAATAAGAATTTGAAAACAAAAAATTTTATCGCTGCTTTTAAGACTTTGGCTAAAAATGCAGAGGGAGTCATATTAATGACTGATTTTGATAGAGAGGGAGAAGTAATAGGCTATCTTATACTCAAATATGCTATTGGAAGAACACAAGCAGAAAGAATGAAATTTTCTACTCTCACAAGAACTGATATCTTAACAGCATATAACAATAGGGAAAAAACCTTAGATTTGGGTTTTTTGAATTCAGGATTACTTCGTCACTATGTAGATTGGTTGTATGGTATAAATTATTCAAGAGCTTTAAGTTCTGCATTAAAGAGAGTTTCTGGAAGGTTTAGAACAATATCAATTGGTAGAGTACAGGGACCTACATTAGGTGCTGTGGTTGCATTAGAAAATGATTTGGAGTTATTTGTTCCTATACCTTATTGGACAATTGAAAGTAAGGTTCATATAGGGAATAAATTGTTCCCAGCATTTTATGAAAAATCGAAAATCGCTACTCATCATGAAGCATTACAAATAACTAGAGATTGTAATAGTTTAGTGGGTAAAGTTTACGATATAACAAAGGAACAAGCTCCAATTTATCCTTTTCCACCTTTCAACTTAGGAGATCTTCAAAGAGAAAGCTATAAACATTTTAAATTTTCACCAAGTAAGACACTTGCAATAGCTGAAAAATTATATCTGAATGCATTAATATCATATCCGAGAACTGATAGTCAAAAGTTACCTATGACCTTGGGGCATAAAACTACATTACAAAAACTTTCAAACCAATCAAAGTATGCAATCTTTGCAAAAGAAATACTAGATAATAAGAAGTTTAAACCTAGGGAAGGCAAAAAAACAGATGCAGCACATCCTGCAATTCATCCTACTGGTAACAAACCAGAAACAAATCTTCAAGCTAATGAACAAAAATTATATGATTTAATCGTGAAACGATACCTCTCTGTTTTTGGTAGAAATGCTTCAATTGAAAGAAGTAAAATAAAGATAGATGTCAATAATCACAAATTTGAGGTTAGAGGAAGTCAAATTCTAGATGAAGGTTGGATTAGATATTATAAACCGTATTATTCACTTAAAGAACAACTATTACCAGAAATCAAAATAGATAGTGAGATAAAATTCAAATTTATTGATGCAAAAGAACGTTATTCGTCTCCACCATATCGTTATAATGAATCAACGCTTCTTAAAAAGATGGAAGACGAAAAAATCGGAACTAAAGCTACAAGAGCAGGAATAATCCAAACCTTGTTTGATAGAGGTTATATTGAGGGGAAAGTAATAGCATCTACACCTTTGGGAAATGCAGTAGTTAGAGTTTTGAAAGATGAGTATCCAATATTAGTAAAATCTGAGATGACACGAAATTTAGAAAATATGATGGAGAAAGTCCAAGAGGAAAAAAGTGAGGTAGAGAATATTGTCCTAGAAATAAAAAAAGAATTGAAGGAAATGCTAGTTTTATTTCACAAAAAAGAAGCTGAAATTGGTCTCTCACTTTATGAGGATCTTCAAAGAACAGAAAAATCAGATTTACTAATTATTGGTAAATGTTTAGAATGTAAAAAAGGAGAACTAAGAGTTATCAAATCAAGAAAAACAGGAAAGAGATTTATTGCTTGTTCTTCATATTTTGATAAATCAATAAATTGTACCGCTACATATCCTTTGCCCGGTACAGGTATAATCAAACAAACCTCAAAGACATGTCCTCACGATGGTTTACCTCTAATTGAGTGGAGGAAAGGAAAGCTTAGAAAGATAATATGTATATCTCCAGAATGCCCGTCTAAAAAGGAAGAAGCGAAAAATGAAATCAAGAAATAACCATCTTAAATGTCCTATTTGCAAGAGAGATAAAGAACTCGCTCAAATGAAATATTGTGCAACCCATAATGAAGCAAAAGAAAAACTACAAAAAGGTTATGAGTCGTGGTTAAAAGCGTATAATATCCTCTCATGGGATGATTATCTTCAGCAATTATTATCTCTCGAAGGAGAAGTGGGGAATCTTATTAGAGATGTAGCTGAATATGAACTTTATTTTAAACAAGATTAATAGAATATTGGAACAAAAATTCAGTTTTTTATAGAAATTCTAACTAATTAGGAAAACAAAGCTGTGTGAATTTGTTCTCTTTCAGGCAATCCTTCGATTTTTATTTTACCTACCAAAATTGTTGGAATAGAAGATATATTTGACTGTTCTTTGAATTTTATATTCACACTTTTATACTGAAAAAGACCATCATATTCATCCAGAACTGTCTTAAGTATATTCTCAGCTACGTTACAATATGGACAGTCTTCTGCAGTATACAATACAATTTCTTTCATTCTATACATGTTCTTAATTTTAATATTAAAAAATCAACAAAAATTTTGGGACTAGCGTGGATGACATGCGAATATTACACTTATCATTTTAACTAGTTTGACTATAAACTAGATTGAATCACAAGAACAAGGATTACTACTGCACCTTGGACAAATCTCATCATATTTCTCTTTAAAAGCTGAAGAAACATCTATTTTCAAGATATTTGCAATGCTTAAGGTCCATGCAATTATGTCAACAATCTCTTCTTTTATTTTTTCTTCATCCTCTAGAAGAACTGACTCAGCTAATTCTCCCATCTCTTCCATTAATTTAAGTACTGTTTTTTCAGTACCTCTTTTACTATCTTTTTCCAAATATAAATTCTTCATTAATTCCTGAGATTCCTTAATAATTCTCACCCTCATAAATCGATAAGATTCTCATGGTGCAGGAGCTGTGTAGAAAATATTCCCTACAATAACTGCTATAATCAAGACAACACTAAAAATTACAACGTACCAAGGGCCAATTTTAACGCCAGGTAGATCTTCATCATAGTATCTCATCAATCCTGCTCCTGTTGCAGGCATTGGACTGGTGTCTCTTTTTTTCTTTTTCTGAGAACTACTCATTATTATCAAAAATCCCTAATAACTAAACTATATATTATTTTTCATCAATCACTTTTATTATATATAAAGAAATTAAGAGATTAATGATGGAGATGGCGACCCCGACGCGATTCGAACGCGCGACCACCAACTTTCTTCAAGAAGCTTGAATTTAGAAGGCTGGTGCTCTATCCAGCTGAGCTACGGGGTCATTACAAGGTTTATCTTCCTTCATGATATTTAAATCTTAAACTTTTTGATGTAAGGATTCTTTTTATTCTGTATTCGAAAATTATATATTTGTTTACCAAATCAAAAAATGCTTATGGATTCTTCAAAGCAACTTAGTAAGCTTATATTGGCAGGATATCAATTAACTCCAGAAGCTTATAATTATATGGTTTCTGTAGATAATATAGAGGAGATAATTGAAGAAATATTATCCTCTAAAATTCAAACAGTTATCTTGTCCTTACAAGATATTAAAAGCATTTTAAATAAGCTAGAGCCAAAGAAAAAGGAAAAAGTTGTTGATGCTGAAGAACCTAAAGTGAAAAAAGAAATTGTAGAAGAAAAAATATCAGAAATTAAAAAATTAGAAGAAGAAGAGAAAAAAACGCTAAAAACTAGACCTAGAAAGGAGAAATATGTCACAGATTTGGAAATAATAAATTCTCCAAAAATTGCAAAATCTCCGGGAAAAATAGAAAATTTTCATCAATATTTAGAAAGTAGATTTCTAAGCATAAATAAGATGTTTTTAAATAGACAAGATATAGAAAATAGAGTTAGTATATCTTCTCTTCTTCCAAACAAAAGTAAAGATGAAGTGTCACTTGTTGCAATGGTATTTTCAAAAAGGAAAACATCACGTGGAAATTATATTTTAGAATTAGATGATCAGACTGGTAAAATAACAGCTATTATAAGTCCTAGCAGCAAAAATATTGAGTTAGCAAAAAAAGCTAAAAATATTCTAGAAGACACAGTTTTATGTTTTTCTGGAAATTGGAAAGGTTTTGGGGATAAAAGTAAACTAGAAGTCAAAGATGTTATTTGGCCTGATATCCCATATGATCGTAAAGCAAACAAATCCTATGAAGATCCATTTGCACTTTTTATTTCAGACATTCATGTAGGGTCAAAAAATTTTGCAGAAAATCTTTTCTCAAGACTAATAAAATTCTTGAATGGTAAACTTGAATCAAAGAAATGGAATGATGCAGGTGAGCGAGTCAAGTATTTATTTGTAGCTGGTGATTTAGTTGATGGAGTAGGTATCTATCCAGGACAAGAAGCAGACCTCATTCAAGAAAACATTCATCTTCAATATCTTCTTTCTACTGCTTATTTTGAAAAAATACGCAGTGATGTTGAAATTATTATAATTCCTGGAAATCATGATGCTGCGAGAGCTGCTGAACCACAAACACCTATACAAGAAGAATTTGCACCTGAATTATACGCATTAGATAATGTTCATCTCTTAGGTAGTCCTGCATATGTAAAAACACATAATGTGGAAGTTTTAATGTCTCATGGAAATTCAATTTTAGACATAAATTCAGCAATAGTTGATATATCTCATGAAACATCTATACCTGCAATGATTGAAATGCTTAGAAATCGTCATTTAGTTCCCATTTATGGCAGAAGAACTTCTATTGCTCCAGAGTCTTTTGATCAATTAGTAATATCAAAAATCCCTGATATTTTTCATACTGGTCATACACACATTTCTGGAGATGAAAATTATCGGGGTGTAACTCTTATTAATTCAGGAACATTTCAATTTCAAACAGATTACCAGAAAAGTATGAATATAAATCCCACAACTGGTAAAACTTGCATTGTGAATCTTAAAACCTTAGACAGAACAAGAATAGATTTTAACATTATAACATGAAGCAATGGAAAAATGTTATAGATGAGATACTATTCCATCGGCATCTCATCTTCTTCAATTTGTACGTATGATAAGATGTCTGCTATTTGTGGTGCATGATTTGAAAGAACAGCAATTGCGTTTTTGAATTCCTCTATATCACTAGTTCCTCCAACCAAATGAAAATCACCTATAGATTTCAAGATTAAAAAACCATTTTTTCCTCGTACCATTACATCATTTATTGGGGCGAAATTCAGCCTCTCTAGCGCTAATCTTGCAGCTGCAACAAGGGCTGCTCCTATTGCAGATAATTCAGTTGAATTTGCTCTTTTATCACCAGCATAAAAAGCAATTCTATCTCCTGTAGCTGTTAAAACAGCCAAAGCTTCCAATTTTGCTTCTTGAGTTATGTCTTTCAATTCTTTAGCTAAAGCATAAGCAATCTTTCTCTCAAGTCTCATTTGTATCTAATCAATTTAGTCTGAAATATGTTAATTAACTTTACTATAATTTTCGTAAAAATAATATATTGTACGTAAAAAGCTATATTCATAAGTAATATTTTTAAACGCATTTCTTTATCTCACTTCAAATAAAGCATTAGCTAGTTTCGTAGATTGATAATATAGGTGAATTGATTGTCTAGTGGCACAGGGTTAACCGGTATATTAAGTAGAATTTGGAAAAAGATAGTAGATCACTTTGAAGATTATGAAATTAAGAGAGAGACACTATTGAACAGAATAAGTTTCTTACTTATTCTTGCAATAGGAATCACAGTTCGATTACTCGCTGTTATGAGAGGTTACGATACTCTGATAAAAGCATTCGATCCTTATGTTCAATTAGTTAGTACTGAATATATAAATCAAAATGGTTTTATTGAATTCGTTCATTGGTTTAAATCAGATTCATGGTATCCTTATGGTTTTTACACTGGAAAACTGTTATACTGGGGAGTTCCAACTAGTGCTATAGTAATACATGGTTTTCTTAACCTTCTTTCAATAAATGTTTCAATCAAAATAGTTGCTTTTTACAGTCCAGTTTTTTATGGGGCACTAACAATAATAGCTGCATATTTTCTTGGGAAGGAGGCTGTAAGTACTAGAACTGGCCTCTTTACAGCTTTCTTTATGGCTATCTCTCCAGCGTTTGTTTCAAGAAGTACGGCTGGTTTCTTTGACAATGAATCGATAGGGATTCTTTTTACGGTTCTAACCTTGTTCTTCTTTATACGTGCAATCAAAAGAGGAGGAACATTATCAGCTTTTGGGGCAGGTATAAGTCTTGGTCTCTTAATTGCAAGCTGGGGTGCATATAGATATGTCTTAGATTTGTTACCTCTAGCAGTGTTTTTCTTGGTAATAACAAGAAAATTGACTTATAAGCTCATAAAAGCGTATACTATTACAATTGTTACAGCTTTAAGTATAGGTTTTCTACTCCCAAGAGTTATCGCAAATCAATTCTTCAATATAGATGTAATGATTCCTGTACTGATGATAGGTTTTCTAATAATAGTCGGCATTATTCAAAATCTTTCACAGAGTTTAAGTGAGAAGACGTTCAAACAAGTCTTGATTGTTGGTGCTTTAACAATATTTGTACTCTTAATAATACTAGTAACTGTTTTTCTTTCATTAGGTATATTTACAAACATAGCAACCAAATTCTGGGCCGTTATCTTACCAGGTGGAAGAGATGCAATACCCATTATAGCTTCAGTAAGCGAACATCAACCCATGACTTGGGCTGAGCTTTTTATGAATCTTCACATTATGACCTTCCTTATTCCCTTAGGATTATATTACTGTTTGAAGAAACCAACAGACATTAACATACTAATTGTCGTATGGGGCATTACAACAATTTACTTCTCTGGATCAATGGTTCGATTAGCTTTATTACTAGCACCCGCAGCAGCTTTAATCAGTGCCATTGCAATCGATAAGTTACTTTATACTTATTCTCTCAGTGCTCATGGTAAAATTGCTTTAACAAAAAGAAAAATACGCTTAACAAAATCAATAGGAAGAGACGAAGCAATAATTGCTTATGTTGTTATATTTGGATTACTTATCGCATTTTCGGTTCATAGTCTAAATATGGCTGATCAATTTTCAAGATCTGAAATGGCCCCAGTGCTTTTTTATCCAAAACCTGGTTTTCCAATGGGTGATTGGCAAGAATCCTTGGAATGGATAAGAAACCAAGCGCAGTTAGATGGAATTGTTAAAAATAGCCCTACGGTAGTTTTAAGCTGGTGGGATTATGGTTACTGGATTACGAACTATGGTAATGCAACGTCACTTGTAGATAATGCTACAACGAATAGTTCACAAATAGGAACTGTAGGCACTATGCTCATGTGGGATTTCATAGAATCCGTTAAACTCATGTACAAGTATAATGTAAAATACGTTCTAGTAAACTCTCAAGCAGGTATTCCAGGTTTAGGATCGGATCTAGGAAAAGCCATATGGTGTATAAGAATCGCAGAATCAACAGTATCAAGGTATGGAATTACAGAGGAAGCTTATTATGGTCTAGATGAAGAGAGAAGATATTATCAGTATAAGGTACCATTCTTTTCTTCTGTTCTCTACAGATTATGTGCTTATGATCGGGAAACAGGTTTCGCTTGGGATTCAAATACTCCAGGAACACCAACAAGTAACGAACCTGGACTTCTAAGACTTGCTTCAAGCTATCCAGTTTACGATTTAAAGGGCGACGATGGAGTTACATATTTCAGAGAAGTGTTTAGAAGCTATGGTCTAGCTGATTCCCTTGAAACAGCTCGTAAATTTCCATTAGTTAGGATATATGAAGTAATATACCCTGAAAACATCGCTCAACTATCTACGGAATTAAACAGCTTGTATCCTTTAAGCAGCAGTTCTGAATAACTGCTGTATCTATTATATTTTTTTCAATACATTGAAGTAAGTAATATGATTTTGAAAACGACTTTGTTTCTGCCTACTTTTAGTAATCTAAGTAATTAAAACATTAAATGAAAAACAACCGAACCAAAATGCTTTTAATAATTCAACTAGGGGAATTATTAAAATACAACCCAAATATTAGTATTCTAATAAAAAAAGGTGTAGAAAAAATGAGCTCAAAAGATAAACCTCATTTGAATTTAGTAATCATAGGTCACGTTGACCACGGAAAATCTACAATGACAGGTCATTTATTGTATCTCTGTGGTAGTGTGTCAGATAGAGACATACAAAAATTCGAGAAAGAAGCTGAATTAATCGGACGAGGTAGTTTCAAATTCGCTTGGGTTTTAGACAAGCTGAAAGAAGAGCGAGAAAGAGGTGTAACTATCGATCTTGCATTCTATAAATTTGAAACTAAAAAACATTATTTCACCATTATTGATGCTCCTGGACATCGTGACTTCGTGAAGAATATGATAACAGGAACCTCACAAGCTGATGCCGCAATATTGGTTGTCAGTGCAGGAACTGGTGAATTTGAAGCAGGAATTAGTACAACTGGACAAACAAGAGAACATGCTTTACTAGCAAAAACCTTAGGTGTTGACCAAGTAGTAGTTGCAGTCAATAAAATGGATCTTGCTAAATATAAGAAAGAACGTTTTGATGAAATTAAAGATGAAATGGAAAGAAACCTCAAGCTTTTTGGTTTTGACATGAAAAAGGT
>JAEOTE010000068.1 GCA_016839945.1 Candidatus Heimdallarchaeota archaeon
AAACCCAAGCTCATCTAATCCTTACAACAATTACTGGTACAATTATAATAGTTCAGATTATTGGACCTTTATTAGTTAGATGGGCAATACATAGGGCAGGAGAAGCTGGAGAAAGAGTGGAAAAACTCCATGTAGCGGAAGCATTGTTCTTTGAAGACAAGGTTGCAGAAATCAAAGAAGATGTTAGAGAGTACGCAACTGAAGAAGAAGAAGAAGAAAATGATGATCATGAATACATAAGCATAGGTGATAGATTTACAAAATTGAAAAAGAAAATGAAACAGAAAAAACGATTACATAAAAAAGAAAAGAAAAAAAGTCTAAAATAAACACTATCTTAACAATGCCAAATTATTTTTTTACATTCACAAAGTTTATTTTTTCTATATGAATCTTACCTTATGGAAGAAGAAGAATTAATGGAAGATGTTTTTTCAAAAATAAAAGAAATGTATGCTAGTGAGTTTCCTATCCGCGATGTACCAATTATTAAAGAGGATGAGGGATGTATAGAATTACTAGATCTTTTACTAGATACAAAATCACCTGTAGCGATGGTTTATAATGATGAGGATAAATTCATGGGCATTTTGACTATTAAAAGCCTAATCTCTTTGTTAACACCTAGAAAAACAGACATATCAGATGTTTTATCACGAACACATGTTCTATCATGCATCACAGCATTTGATTTAGTTAAACGTGATATTCCAATCATAAAAGATAGTGATAGCATAGAAAGAGTAGCAGGCTTGATGAAGAAGTATAATACAGTATTCTTACCTAGATGTAGAGAAAAGAAAGGAAAACTTGAGGGGATGATTTTTCTTTTAGATATAATTGAAACACTTCGAGATAATTGGGTAGGAGCTTGTCTTGATGTGGATTTATAGGTGAAAAAGATGTCCTTTGATTTTAGTTTTTTTCTTTATCTTGGAATTGCGTTAATCTTCGCCCGATTATTAGGAGAGATTTTTGAAAGAATAAAACTGTCATCCATAATAGGCGAGTTACTTTCAGGATTACTTATAGGAGGACCTATTTTTATCCTGTTTGGCGTAAATGAATTTCATGTTGGGAAAGATTTCATATTCAGCTTTGAAAAAATGTCTGAAGCAATCGAACCTTTTGCACAAATAGGTATTTTACTTCTTCTTTTCATTGTAGGATCTCAAATTAGAATAGATGAATTAAGAAAAGCTGGACGAAGAAACTTATTCATTTCGATAACTGATGTTTCAATAACATTTGGTATAGGATTTCTTACTGGATATTTAATCATAGGTTCAGTTTTCGATGTATGGAATATTGGGATTGCTGCTTTCTTTGGATTAACCTTCATGCCAACAAGTATAGGAACAACAGTAAGAACTCTAAGTAATATTAAGAAATTAAATACAAAAGAAGGACAAACACTTCTAAGTTTAGCAGTGTTCGATGACTTTCTAGCTCTATTATTTCTACTTATAGTTTCAGGTTTAGTTCTATCTGATTCATCTGGAACAGGATTAGGTTTATTTGTAGACATCATTATTCAAGTAGCGTTTATTGTAGTTTTGTTAGTTATAGTGCTATACTTATTGCCTAAACTTCTGGAATTCTTTGAAGAAAGATTTAACACTTTTTCATTAGCTACCACTAGTTATTTCTCTATAGGTATAGTTTTAGCTATCCTACTTACAACTGCATTCTTTGCAGAATATTTAGGAATATCAGCTGCTATAGGCGCATTTCTTCTAGGTGTGGGAATGCAAAGAAATAAACTTTTGATGACAGATCCTTTGGACGCTTTTATTAAAATTGGAGAGGGTACATTAATTCCATTATTCTTTTTTGCAGTAGGTAGTTCTTTTGTTCTAGAGGAGTTTAAATTCATACTAATAATAATTATACCAATAGCAATTCTTGCAAAAATGATGGGATCTTTCACTGGAGCTCTCTTCTCAACAAATCCTATAAAGGAATTCATTTTTGTTCGTAAATCTAAACAGAAGAAATCAAACAAAGCTGAAGCTACGAAAGATGTTGAGAAAAGACCAGAAGAGAAGTTCCTTAAGAATATTAAACCAAATATTATTTCCTCTGCGAAAATCGCAACAGGGATGATTCCAAAAGGTGAAATTACACTCGTAGTCGCAGCAATAGGCCTAGCTGCAGCTCAAAGTTTTTCCTCTGAATTCGGTATTATAGCTGGAGAATTATATTCAGTAATTATACTTTTGGTACTAGTAACTGTGTTCTTAACACCAATTCTACTTAGGTTTGTATTCAGAACTCCAAAACATAAAGAAAAGCATGCAGAGAAAATTGAAGAGAATAAATAATATAAAATCTCTAATCTTCTTCTTTTTTCAAAAGATATCTATCTGCAAAATGTTGAATCAAAACTTTTGCTTCATCATAATTTAGAGATAATTGAGGTCCCCAAATAGATTTAGCTCTTTCTAGTTTTCCCATAAGTAAACCAAGTTTAATCCCTGTAACAGTATTCCTGGTGTATAGTTCATTTCCACTAAAATTTAAAACTCCAAATTCTTGCATAAGTTTTCCATGAACCTGACTAATGTGTCCGAATTCTTCAGTTATTTCATCTAGCTCTTTTTCTACTTCGTTTCCTTCTTTTAGTTCTTTGTAGTTTATTTCTGGGATGAAGGAATAATGTTCAATTAATCGATCTATCACTTCATCAACATCTGTGAATAAATCATATGTTTCGTCTGGAATTAGTACAGTAAACTTTTGCTTTTTTGACACTATATTCACCTCTAGAGTTTATTAAGAGAATCTAAAGCTCTGCCTAGTTCTACAATTGCTAAATAATCATCTTCATATTCAATTAATAGGTCCTTCTGGATTTTGATTTTCTTCTTTGTTTCGACTATATCTTCAGTCTTTTGTTTTGTTTTTTCTTCTAGCATTCTTAAATTAAAAAAGAAACGAATTTTTTTCCAAAAATCAAGGTCATCATGCTCTGAGAATTTTTCAAAAAAGGATTCTATTTGTTCTAAAATCACACTAGAATCCATATCTCTCTTTTGGGATATATTCATTATCTTTTGTTTCTGTTTATAGGTTAAATCGTGTTTAACATATTTCTTCTTATTTGACATTGTAGTTACCATTATTCATTTTGCACTTTTCTTTTAACAACCAAAGTATCAACAGCTGTTAAAGCCATAACTTCAATTGTTTTCGCAACAGTTACATTATCATTAAAGCTTGGATCTAAACCAGCTACACCAACTGCTCGAATTATATCATAAATAGCGAGTCTTGAATTATTATTAATGTTGATCTTTTCACTTAGTTTTGCTTCGAAAGAGACTACTGAATGAACATAAAATGGAGATTGAATCTCTTTACTATCTTTCAGTATTTTAGTTTCTAATTTCTCCTTTTTATAAACTGAAATAAGCATTCTATCTTCTCCTTTTCTTAATATATTTAGCGTTAAATTATCAGGAATAGATCCATCAGGAATTGATATTATCATCTTGTTATTTCCTAAAGGAAAATACTTGGTTATAACATACAGCTCATGATCATCAATAGTCCCACTAATTCCTAGAATTGGAGTAACAGAAACTAGATACTTGCTTAATTCAGCAGGGAGTTCTAGTTGATCAAACATAATTTGACTTTTTAGAACTCATTTAAGAAACTTGTTATTAGAAAAATATTGTGAGTTTCAAAGGGATTATATGTGATTAAAAGTTAAATAATTATATGGAAGAAATCAGTTTCAATGAGTTTATGAAAAAATCTGGTCAAATTCTTGAAAAATATCGTTCGAATATTACTCATTTATTGAGAATAAGATATGATATAGAAAGTACTTTTTTCATGCCAGAAGAGATGGTAGAGTATTTCTATGCAAACAAAAGTGAGTATTATACTTGGCAAACAACACAAGAATCAATTGTAACTCTTGAAGATGCTTATTTAGAACAAATCGGTAATATGATGGATGCTAAAGGTTCTCCAGATGAATTTACATTTTACTTAAAAGATCAAAGGATACCTGTAATGGTTTTAATTGAAGAAGAAAACGGTGAAGAAGAAGAACTGGATATTGAAGAAGAAGAGTAAGAATAATTCATGTACTCGAATGTTTTTTTAATCGATTAAGTAAATCAGATAATATCATACCAGTTACACCCCATATCTTGTAATTACTGTAACTATAGTATGGTAATCTCATCCCATCAAATTCTCCCATCTGGATATTTTCTGGATTCATCAAATCTGATATTGGAGCAAAAAAATAATGCTCTACCTCAAGATTATTTGCTCTTACTTGAGTATCCTTTTCCACTAATCCAACAAATGGTATAACATAGTAATTACTTATTGTAGACATAGGATTAAGTCTTCCAATCATCTTAATGTTCTCTTTACTTATCCCAACTTCCTCTTTGGTTTCTCTATAAGCTGTTTCTAAGATATTTCCATCATTTTCATCAAATCTACCTCCAGGAAAGGAAACTTGTCCTTTATGATGACTTACAATTTGAGTTCTTAATGTAAAGAGGATTTTATTATCATCCTTGAAGATAGGAACTAAAACAGCTGCTAAATTGAAATTAGGCTTCGTCTCTACATGCAAGGACAAAGGCTCAAGAATTTCCTGCAGCTGTTCCATATAAATAAAGTCCAATAAATCCTTTTTAATTCATCGAAAGTTTCATAGATTTTCTAAAACAACTGAAATTATAAAAATATAAAAGAAAAATAAAGAAGAAACTTTTTCTAAAAGGTTGATCTAACTTCTTCATCTAATTTTTCAACTTTGGAAACAACGTCTTTAAGCAGATTTTCCAGTTCTTTTTCCATTGCATCAGCATAGTCTTTATCTTTTCCAGAAATGTAGCCAAGATTTATTTCAACATTATGAACAGCTGATTTAAGACCTGTTATAGCACACAAAGCACCAACTGCAATATCACTCAAAGCAAATTTGAAACCTTTAATACCACATTCGATGTGTAAGTCTATCACTTTGCGGCAAGCTTTACAGGTTTCTAATGGAATCTCTGCAGCAATTTTATAGTTGGCTAGTATTTCTGCGGATCTAATAGCTTTTTCTTCTTCAGTTTCTTTAGGTAATTTCATAGCTTTAATTACTCCAGAAAAAGCATTTGCATCTTTATCAATTAATTCAGTGAGTAAAGCACGTAATTCTTCAAATTGACCAAGTTTTTCTTTGAAGAAATCTTGAACATCTTCATATCCTTCTTTTCCTATGGTAATATTACTAACCATAGAACCAAGAGCTGCTCCTAAAACTCCTGCAATAGCAGCTGCTGATCCTCCACCTGGAGCGGGGGAGTCAGAAGCTAAAGCATCCAAGAACTTTGTTATTTTCATATCTATTAATTTATCACTCATATTAATACAACCTTTTTTCAATTATTTGTTTTCTATCAAAATTGTTTAATTGTAAATAGTGTTCTGCAGCAGCAATTAATGCATCTACAGGTAGCATTCCATAAATCTCAGATTCTGTTACGTTTACTCCAAATCGAGCTGCTTCTCTTTTCACCATATCAAAGACTCGATGAATTGGAGTCCCTTTGTAATCAGTAATATTCATGGAAACTTGTACTACTCCTCTATCTTCTATATTCATTGCTCCCGCTTGGATGTATCTTAAACCTCCACCACTGAAGCGGATATTACGTGCAATTTCTTTTGCTACATCCATATTATTAGTATCAAGATAAACATTGTAAGCAATCAAGAAATTTCTTGCTCCAATATTTGTAGCTCCAGCTTTAGTAAGATTTTTTGGACCAAAATCTGGTTCATAAACTGGATCATCTTTAATTGCATCTTTTAATTGTTCATATTGGAAATCTTTAGTACGATATTTCTGTAAAACTTCTCTTTCTGGTTTCTTTGCAGCTGCACCATAGAGATATGTTGGTATTTTGAGCTCTTTACCAATTTTCTCAGCAAGTTTAACAGCTAATTCTGCACATTCTTCCAATGTGATATCAGAGACTGGAATGAAGGGAATGACATCAGTAGCTCCAAAACGATTGTGTTCTCCAGAATGTTCATCCATATCGATTAATTCCTCGGCTTTCTTGCATCCTGCAAAAGCAGCTTTAATACATTCTTCTGGTTCTCCCACTATTGTTATTACAGCTCTATTATGATCAGGATCCATTCTACTATCAAGAAGAAGAATTTTTCCAGCTTTCTTAATAGCAGTAACTATTTCTCCAACAATCTCTTCACGTCTTCCTTCACTAAAATTCGGTACGCATTCTACTAAAGGCATAATTTCACCTAGATTTTTTTTAATGTTTAAGTTTTAAACTTACTTATCGAGAAGGGAATGTATTAAAGAGTTTTGTGTTTAAGACTTTATTGTTTTAAGTCCCCCAAAACGTAATAGAGTTAAGAATTAAGGAATTTTAAAGAAGGATATAAAAAGGAAAATAGAAGAAAAAACAGAATACATTAAATTTCTTTAATAGACTCTCTTAAGATTTTCATTCCTTCATCTATTATATCTTTTTGAGTATCAAGATAAGGTCTGAATCTAATAGTTTTTTCGCCACAACCAAGTAACAATAATTGTTTTTTATATGCAATTTTTTTGAGTTCATCTCTTTTTTCTGTTGAGGATATATCAAAAGCATTCATGAAACCTTTTCCTCTGGTGTTTGTGATTAATTCAGGAAACTCTTCTTGAAGCTCAAATAACTGTTTCCACATATATTGACCATTTGATGCAGCATTTGAAACAAGATCTTCTTTTTCGATGATACTAAGATATTGGGTAGCTCTAACCATATCAACTAAGTTACCTCCCCAAGTGCTATTAATTCGACTGCTTTCTTCAAAAACATTATTTTGAACTTCTTTTACTCTATCAGAAGCTAGTATTCCACAAGTTTGCATCTTCTTTCCAAAACAAAGAATATCAGGTATTGCAATACCAAAGTGTTCAAAAGCCCAGAATTTGCCAGTTATACCAACACCTGTCTGAATTTCATCATAAATAAGCATTATTTCTTTTTGATTGGTTATTGACCGCAATTCTTCTAGAAATTCTTGTCTGAAATGGGAGTCTCCTCCTTCACTTTGTATTGGTTCTATAATCATAGCAGCTATATCGTCTCCAAATTTATCTATTGCATCATGTATTTGAGAAATGCTTTGTTCTTCTAGAAGTTTTACTTGATCGACATTGGCTGAAAGAGGAAAAGTGATTTTTGGATTTATTACTCTTGGCCAATCTTTGAATTTTGGGAAATATTTTATCTTACGAGGATCAAAAGTGTTGGTAAGACTCAATGTATACCCTGAACGACCATGAAAAGCCTGTTGAAAATGAATAATTTTTGATCCTAATTCTTCATCTTTTCCCTTTGCGAAGTTCTTTCTAATTTTCCAATCAAAGCTTGCCTTTAAAGCATTTTCAACTGCTAAAGCTCCTCCGCTTATTATGAACAGATTTGGTAAGAAATCAGGAATACCCACACGACTGAAAGTATCAACAAATTCAGCCATTTCTTCTGTGTAAAAATCAGAATTACTTGGTTTATGAATCGCAACTTTAGCTATTTTCTTTAAAAATTCTTTTTCCAGCATTTGAGAGTGATTAAGACCAACTGGAGACGAAGCAAAGAATGAAAAGAAATCTAGATAATATTTTTCATTTTTTTTATCATAAATTCTGCAACCTTTACTTTTTTGCAGATCAAGAACCATAGGAAAACCATCAACAAGCATATGCTTTGATAAAACTTCCAAAGTATCCATTTACATTACACCTTCTATGCATCAAAAAAACAACTGAATTTATAACTTTTTATTTAGAACGTTAAGCTTCTACGAAAAATAAATAAAGGAAAAAAAAGCTCGATTAAGTAAGAGGATGAAGTGGCGTAGCTGGTATAGAGGTTGTTGCCCGGCCACTCTTATTCCTCTCGGGCAAGGGGTGCCTTTTATTGGCATGTAAAAGTTGTTTTTTTGTTTTAAATAGATTCTAATAGTTTCATCCGCAATTAATAAGGTTAAGAGTAATGCAAAATAGGTAAAATTTATAGTATATTACACCTTTTTTAACTTAAAACTTTCAATCTAGATGAGACAAATGTCCAAGCAGAAGGTATATGTTGGAATAACAGGATTCAACTATGAAGATTGGTTTGCTAACAAAGGAGGATTCTACCCACCAAATATAGAAAAATATGAATTACTTGGATATTACTCAACAGTTTTTCCAACTTGCGAAATCAACTCAACCTTTTATGCATTCCCAAGATTTGCAAGCACTTCAAGGTGGGCAAAACTTCTGCCAGAAGATTTTGTTTTAACTGCAAAATTACCAAAAGAGATATGCCAAGCTTCTGATATATCTCTTGTAGAAGAAAAGCTAAATGCATTCTTGAAAATTATGAACCCCTTGAAGAAGAATTTAGGACCTTTTGTTTGTCAGTTTGCACCAAGTTTTGATAAAACTGAAAAATCACTTGAACAGCTCCTAAAATTTCTTGATTTCTATCCATTAGATGAGTATGATTTAGTCATGGAATTCAGACATGATACTTGGTTCAATCAAGACACCTATGATATTCTCAATGATCACAATTTAGGGATGGCGAGTTCGTTCTTACCTTATCTCAAATTTAACTTGTTTGAGGAAGTAAAAAGTGAATATTTCTACCTAAGAATAATTGGATCTCATAAACAACCAATTGGGGAAGGAAAAGAACTCATCGATAGAACAGTTGTTATGAATGAAATAGCTGATACACTAGAAACAGGTTTGAAAAATAATCCAAAGAAATCATCCGCATATGTTTTCATAAATTCGCATTTTTCTGGCTATGCCCCTCCTGCAGCATCTAAATTCAAGGAATTGCTAGAAGAAAGAATACTTATGACTGTAACTCCTGAAATCACTTCATTCAAAGGACAACAAAAACTTGCTGATTTTTTTGGATAAACATTTCTAATATTTCTAATCTAGACTGGTTAAGAAAAACATAAAAGTAGCTCTTTTAAAATGAGGTTGAACTCAACCAGATTTTACTAGACATGAGAATAAATGAAAGGATGAATCCATGTGAAAGAAAGCAAAGTCTATCTTCATTCTATAGCTACAACAGTTCCTGAAAAATATTATACTCAGAAATTTGCTTTGAAGTATATGAAAAAAATAGTTGCTGATACTGCTTACAAAAAGATATTCCTAAACAAAGTTTACAAGGGAACTGAAATTAGAAAACGACATACTGTTATTGATGATTATGGAAAGAATCCTAATGAATTCACTTTTTATCCTAAAAATAAAAACCTCAGACCTGAACCCTCTACTAAACAAAGAAACGATTTATTTGCTAAGGAAGCACTTAGACTTGGAAAACAAGCAGTTGAAAAATTATTCAATGCAAATCCACAGTTTGATAAGGGTAAAATATCTCATGTAATTACTGTTACTTGTACTGGCTTTGATGCTCCAGGGCTTGATTATTTTATTGTCAAAGATTTCGATTTAAATCCTAAGATGGATAGATACATTCTTGGTTTCATGGGATGTCAAGCTGCTATTAATGCTCTGAAATTAGCAAAAGACCTTTGTCTCTCTAATCCTGAAGCACGTGTTTTAATAGTTAATGTTGAGCTATGTTCAGTTCATTTACAACAGGTATGGGAAACAGATCAAGTTATAGCTAATGCTATTTTTGCAGATGGTAT
>JAEOTE010000069.1 GCA_016839945.1 Candidatus Heimdallarchaeota archaeon
GATAAAATTCATTAACCAAAAACTTAAAATGAAAACAACTAGGATAAAACTTGAAATCGAGTAATTAGGGGCAGTGGTCTAGCTCGGTTATGACAACTCCCTTACACGGAGTAGGTCAGCGGTTCAAATCCGCTCTGCCCCACCATCTTATTTTATTTATTATAATCTAACAGATTCTCCACTCTCTCCACTACTTGAGCTCCTATTTTTATTCTTCCCAAATATGGACCTAGTTCAGGAATTAATCCTTCTGCTCTTGTTCCCTTTTTACAAATTAATCTGTATTCTAGTAAACCTAAGCGCTCAATTTCTTCTATATCTTCAGTATGTTGACTAGAGATGAGGGCGTGTTTAATCGTTCTTCTTGTTGTACCACAGAGAATTAACGCTTCTTTATTATTCTCGATGGGTTTTTTAAACCAATTAAGAGAATTTTCTGTTAATTTAAGCCATATTTTGGAACTCAATATCTCTCTTTTAGTTATCTCAAAGAAAACTGGCAAGTTATCAATTATTCCATAAGCTCTAAGAATTTTAGTCAATGGGGCTTTATTCCCATTTGCAAGTTGATTTCTAAGTTCAAATAAAGGGTATAATCCATCAATATCTTTGGTTGATGTTTTCAAGCCAACATCAACGAATGTACCAAATTTAACTCCTCCAACTTCTTTAAATCTACCATAAACTTGATCAGAGACATTCACATCTGCAACACTTCTCTTTGTTCCATAATTGCTTTCTATGAAATTTCTAGCTATAATCTCGTCTTCACCATCTATAGTTATCTCTGCATATCTCTCTTTGTTAAACTGAATATCTATGATTTCCACATCCAGCTCTTCTAATTCCTTCTTTAAAATGAAATTTAGAGCTTTTGCCGAACTATGTTTGGCAACGATATACGTTTTCTGTAGAGTTGTTATTTTTTGCATTAGTCACTACTCTCTTGCACATTCTTTGTTTTTTTCCCTTTTTCTGTTGGAACTATCTTTGTCTTAGCGTTCGAATGTTTATGTTTTCTTGCTTCACAATCAGATAAATTATCTAAAAAGACAGCTAAAGCCGCGACTTCGCTATGAGGTTGATGTCCTATAGCTATATTATAATCAGCAAGCTGAAAGATATGTCCAGGAACTTTTGAACCTCCTACAACAACAAGGATGTAATCATTTATTCTACTTCTTAACAATTTTAATTGTTCAGATAATTCAATACCATACATTGTAAGATGAACAACAATACCTTCTTTTCTTTTCCATTCTTTAATAAAATTTGTAGGATTATCAACAAAAGAGATAGTAAAATTTCCACCCCACTCTTTAGTAACATATTCACTACTGTTCTCTAGATTAGAATCACTGTCTCCAGTATAGAAAAACTTCGATGCTCCAAAAGCTCTAGCAGTAAGAGCTAAATGAGTAGTTATTCGTTTGTCTCTTGATATTCTATGTGATAAACGAAGAACTGATAATGCCATGACATTCAGATTATTTCTCTCCACTTAAAGTTGATGTTTAAGTTGTGATCTAATGCAAATCTGTATTCTTTAAGAGTAAAAAATAACAAAGCTAAGGTAAACCATATAAACTCTTTTATATTCCTTATAATTAGAAAATAGTGAGAAATAATAAGGGTGCTGAAACTGTCAAAAGAAAGGTCTGAACCTGACCAAAACGACCCTGCTTACCTCATTTCTTATGCTCATCATCTTGAAAGACAAGCAAGACAATTAGAAACTGAAAAGCAGATGGTGGAAAGTGAAAGATTACGATTACAGAGGGAAGTCAACAATCTTAAGGTTGAACTTGAAAGATTAAGATCTCCACCTTTGTTTATGGGTTATATCGTTGAAGTTCTTGATAACAAATCTGCTGTTGTGCGAAGTACAACAGGTCCAAATCTAGTTGTTTCTATTTCTCGACAAGTTGATATTAATGAACTGAAACCTGATACAAGAGTAGCACTAAATCAGAGAACATTTTCAATTGTAAATATTCTTCCACCTACTCAGGATCCTATGGTTCAGAAGATGGAACTAATAGAGAAACCAACAGAAAAATATACTGATGTTGGTGGACTAGAAGCTCAAATTCAAGAATTAAAAGAGACAGTTGAACTACCTTTATTGAAACCAGAACTATTTGAAAAAATAGGCATTGATCCTCCAAAAGGAGTGCTTCTTCATGGTGCTCCTGGTACAGGAAAAACTTTGCTTGCAAAAGCTGTTGCTCACGAAACCCATGCAGCTTTTATTCGTTTGATAGGAAGTGAACTAGTCCAGAAGTTTATTGGAGAAGGGGCTAGATTAGTTAGAGAAATATTTGAGTTTGCTAGAGAAAACTCTCCTAGTATTCTATTTATTGATGAACTAGACGCAATTGGGAGTAGAAGACTAGATTTAGCTACAAGCGGTGATAGAGAGGTTCAGCGAACATTAATGCAACTTCTTTCTGAATTAGATGGTTTTAACCCACGTGGTGACGTGAAAGTTGTAGCCGCAACTAATAGAATTGATATCTTAGATCCCGCTATGTTAAGACCAGGAAGATTTGATAGGATTATTGAAATACCAATGCCTAATGCTGAAAGCAGATTAGATATTTTCAAAATCCATTCATCAGGAATGAATCTCAAAGGTGATGTAGATTTTGATTATCTAATTCAGATGACTGATGGAACAAGTGGTGCTGATATCAAGAATATCTGCACAGAATCAGGAATGTTTGCTATTAGGTCAAACAGAGATCATGTCATTAACGATGATTTTACAGATGCAATAAAGAAGATTTCTGGCGAAAAAGAAACCACTGCAGCTTCAATAACTGGTTTCATTTAGATTATCTTAACTGTTCTTTTTTCCTATTCTTCGTAATTTCTCAATGATCTTTTTATGTTCATAAAAACGTTTTACTATGTTTGATTTACCACCAAATTTGACAATAAATTCTTTTAGAGCCTCATCAAAAGATCTTTTTTTCTTCCCAAATGCTAAGTTGTCTGAATAGGAAACTAAAATCTCTTCATTAGTATGGGGGATATAATCTTCAGGAGGTAATCCAAGTTTAATTGCTTCTTCTTTTTCTATTCCTGTACCAATATGGTTTCTTACTATGAATAAAATCCTGGGATCAAGATTTTCTTCCTTCAATATTTCTACACCTTTTACAGCATGAAAAATTGTATGATCAACAGAACGACCAATATCATGTAACATGGCTCCTGCAACAACTAATTCTTTGTTTATATCGTTGATTTCAAAAATAAAATCTTCAACAATCTGGGTTACAGTTAAACAATGCTGTATAACTTGTAATGGCGTATTGTACTTTTTCAGTATGGTTAAACATTCTTCTTTTGAAGGTATTTTGCTTGAGACCATGTTCCTATTCTTTAATTCTCTTGCATTTCTTATAGTTTTTTCCTCTTTTCTAAAAACCACAAAATCAAAACTTTTTTAATAAAAATTTATAGACACATTATGACTGACAATGCCAGCAGAAATAACAAAAGATCAATTAGAAGACATCGTCAAGCTCACAATAGAGCAAGGTGGAGAAGTTAGAACCAAAAGAACCAAGGATATTGTAAAGGTAAAATTTAGAACTAAAAAACGATTATATACAATTAAGCTTCCATTAAAAGAAGCTGAATCCTTAATAAATGATATTTCCTCAAGAATAAATGTCGTTTCTTTTTCATAGGAAAAAGAAATTCAATCCTCGTCTTTCTTTTTCTTTAAGACTACAACATCTCCAAGTGTTTGGAATGCTGTTCCTTTCTTTTGATCTTGAGCTCTATATGGCTTAAGTTCTTCAGTAAGTTTTATTCCAAAAAATTTTTCTAGTTTTTTTACTAGATCATCTGGAGGTCTCATTTTACCTGTTTCAATACTCTGAAGCTCTTGAACCGATATTTTTGTCTGGATTGAAACATCCTTTTGCGATAATTTCATTTTTTGTCTTGCCAATCGCACTTTCTCATAGTAATCAGGAACTAATTCATTAGTAGCTCTAGAATCATGTGGTCTAGTACCTCTTATTGGTGTTTTTCTCTGTACGGTTGTTTTTTGTTGATGAGGCCGTCTTGATGATACTTGAGCTCTTTTGCTTGTTTTTGGTGTGACTTGCTTGCCGTGTTTTGCACAAGAAGGACAAACCGCAAGAATCGCTCCTTCGATTTCGATATTGATTGGCCTAGAAGAAATTTCATTTCCACACATTTCACAAGTTGACATTTCAATTCACCCTTGCTGTTTTCCTAAAAAAAGACAAATTCAAAAAGATTTTTCTATAGGAGTAAAAGAACAAGAATATAAGCTAGTTAAGAATGAACTTAAGAATAGCAAGGTGATCATTATGGATTTTTGCCCGGAATGTGGAAAACTTTTACAAACCCAAAAAGGCAAATCAGGAAAAACTCTCTTGATGTGCTTGAAGTGCGGTTACAAACGAAATCTAGAAGAAAACGAGGAAGTCACTTTTACTGAAAAGATTGAACATGATCTTGTAAGAGAAATGACTGTTGTAATGGAAAAAGAAGATATTGATAAAACCAAGCCAATAAAAGATCTTTATTGTCCAAAATGTAAAAAAAATCAACCAGTTAATTTTTGGATGATTCAAACAAGAAGCGCTGATGAATCACCTACAAGATTCTTTAGGTGCACTGTGTGTAGTGAAACCTGGCGAGAGTATGATTAAAAGGAAATAGTGAAAATGAGCAATCAAAATTCTAATATTGAAAATTCTGGGGATAGTTCTTTCCCAAAAACAAATTCATTTGTAGAATCGAATATAGCAGACATTTCCAAACCTGGAAAATATCAAATTCTTGGAAAGGTTTTAAGTTTTAAAAAAGAAACCATTATAATCTCTGACGGTTCTGAGGAAATAGAGATATCTATCCCTCCCTCTTTTGAAGAAGAAATCAAAGAAGAAACATACCTGCGTATTTTTGGTATTATCGAAATAGATACTGAAAAAAAGAAGATAATTAAAGCAATATTTATTCAAAAACTAACAGATTTTGATTCTGAAACATACTACCAAGTTAGAGAGTTAGAACAATCCTTAAGAAAAAATATTCAATAATAACTTAACTAGTCGATTTCCTTATATATTGAAATAAAAAAAGAATAAAAGAGAATAAATAGTTGGAATTATTATACATCCAACTTTAGAAAAAAAAGGAGAACAGGTGAAATAAATTGGCTTTTGAGATGGTTTTAGAGGACGCAAAATTAATGGCAAATATTTGCTCCATTATCAGTTCAATAGTTACAGAAAGCAGTATAATAGTTGATAGTGAAGGAATTAAAATAAAAGCTTTTGATGCATCACATATCTCTATGATTGATTTCTTCATGAAAAAAGAAGCATTTGAAAAATATAATCTTGATGATGAAACAAATATTGGATTAAGTCTAGAAACCTTAAATTCTATACTCAAAACTGCAAGTGCAAGTGAAAAACTAATAATGTCACTCGATGATGAAACAAAGAGGTTTATTGTTGAGTTTACAGGGCAAAAACAACAAAGAAAATTTGCTTTATCATTAATAAAAATACCAGAAGAAGGAAATATACCTGATTCAATTCACTTCGATTTTGCAAATAAGTTCGAAGTTAAAGCTTCTTTTATTCAGCAAGTTTTAAAGGATGCTGAAATGGTAAGTGATTACTTAAGGATTAAAACTAGCAATGAAGGTATTCTATTTGGTGCTGAAAGCGATACAAAAGAAATGGAGACTTTTATAGACCCTGAAAGTGATGATATCTTAGATAATGAAGGATACTCAGTAGATCCTGAAGGTTCTGATGCAGTTTATGCTTTAGACTTCCTTTCCAATTTCCTCAAAGGTATTAGATCTTCTGATAGTGTTAGGATGTCTTTCAATCAAGCACAACCCATACGAATAGAATACGAAATTGAGGATAAAGGACATCTAATCTATTTTGTAGCTCCAAGAATTGAGGAAAGCGAGGATATAGAATAGGATCCTAACAAGTGGAAGTAATTTCGAAATTGAAGAATTAGAGAATAGGATTATGAGAAAAGTATGTTCGACAAAATTAACAATAAATGGAAGGAAGAAAGGGAAAAAGACGACATAACTCCAATGATTGATCCATTTTATGGGTCAATGAGAGACTTTCTGAAAGAACGTACAAAGGCGGCTAAACAAGCATTAAATCCTATTACTAAAAAAATGCTTGAAAAAAGACTTGAAAGAATTCAATATGTTATTAATGATCTTATCAAAATCAGAACAAATAAGATAATTAAGAAAGTAATTAACAAAGAAGAAATTAGTGTTAATTTAGCGAGGGAGGAATTGAATTTCTTTGATAGAATGAAGCAGATATATGACATTTATTTAAAAGAGATTTTTTCCCCAAAAGATGTAGCTTATACTGATATTCAAGGAATATTAGGAGTAAAAGCAGAAGAGACAGAAGAAGAAGAAGAACTAGAACTAGTCGCTATAAGATTTCTAAAAGCTACAGAACAAGCAATCCAAGGTCTAGATGGGAAAATCTATGGTCCTTTTGAACCAGATGATGTATGCTTTCTTCCAAAAGAAAATGCTATAAGTTTTGTAAAACAATCTATTGCTGAGGATATAAAAATAGATACTTAATTTGTTTAAGGGAGAACTTCTACAACTTCTCCTAAAATTTTAGCTTTTCCTCCTCTAGGAACAGCTAAATCAGAATCACAAACATTGCACTTTACCAAAGTTTTTACTGAATCAAAGACAATTTGCTCGTTTTTACAACTTGAACATTTCACTTTTAGGAATTTTGTAGATGGGTAAGGTACTTTAGACATGATTTTAGCAACAAAGCTGGAATTTAAATGTCTTTTGATAATTGGGAAAAAGAATTATTAACAAAATGGTGCGGGGAGGGAGATTCGAACTCCCGAACCACTAAGGATCCGGTTCCTCATCTAACCCATTTTTAAGGAATAAATCCTGATCTTGAGCCGGACGCCGTTGTCCACTTGGCTATCCCCGCAGTGATTAATTTCGTGGCACTTGAGATATCTTTGTTTTCTTTTTAATCTTTTCTTTCTCATTCTATAATTTCAACAAAGGAAGTTCAAGTTGTCTTTTCGAAAGAAATTCACAGCCATCCTTAGTTACAATTACATCTTCTTCAATACTGCAAAAACCATGGTTTTCTACAAAAACATGGAGCTCCAAAGTAAATACTTGTCCTTCTTCAACCTTATGCATGACAGATTGACCATATTTCTCCCACCTTGGTCCAAGTAGACAACCCCCATCATGAACATTTCTCCCTATCTGATGACCTAAAGCGTGTTTAAATTCCTCATATCCTGCATCAGTTATAACTTTTCTTGCAGCAAAATCAACTTCCCAACCTTGTATTCCTGGTTTGAGTTTTTCTGCTCCAGTGGAAATCGCTTCAATTACTTTTCTAAATGCCCTTTGCACTTCTTCAGGTGGTTGTTCTTCATTTTCTCTTAAAACATAATTTAATCTCTGTATATCAGATGCATAACCTTCATAAAAGACACCAAAATCAATGTTGATTAAATCACCTTGTTTCAACACGATATTAGCGGATCCTTTTCCATGACCAATAGTTGTTTCTGCTCCGATGTTTATTAATGGTGGATAAGAAACTGTAACATTATTCTCTTGAGCAAAGTCTAGTAATATCTTTTCCAAATCCTTTTCATTCATCCCTAGTTTTACTGAATCTGCTAATTTCTTATGACCTCTTTCACTTATTTCTACAGCTTTTTTTATTCTTTCAACTTCTGTAAGTATTTTTCTTCCTCTTAATGCTGCAAGAAGTTTATCAGAAGAAATTAATTTCTCTTTGTAAGAAGTATTTTCTAGCATTTTGTTTAATCTTAACCACATTCCATGAGTAAGACCGTCTGCTGCTACATTGTCTTCTGCAAAATTAATAGCAATAGAGTTTGGATTCAGTTCTTCTAATATTTTTAATAAATCGTTCTTAATGCTTTCATCATATCCAATTATTGTGTCATAGATTCCTAAACATTCTACGTTTGGAACGTCATATCTACCACAAATAACGATTTTTCTTCCATTTTTGCTTATAAGAAATACAGTTTGCCAAGTAAGCCATGTTTCCTCAAGCAAAAAATATAAGCTGGGATCATGAATTTCTGAAGTCTTTCTAACGTAAGTTAACCATAAATCAATATTCAATTCATTTAGGATTTCTACTGCTTGATCTGTTTTTTGTTCAACTAATTTCATTGTTGAATAAAATTATGTCCTACTTTATTTGTATTTCTGATGATACTTGATTTTTATCTCTTTAAGTGATGCAAAATGAATTGTAATTTCAGATTTCTAGAACTAATTTTCTCTAGAAGAGAAAGTTAAAGAAGCTTTAAATATATGACATTTTGTTAGATTATATTCAAAAAAATCGTTAATGTGATATTGTCGATGTCTAGGGATGAAGTTGATAAAAAGGGGAATAAAAAGGATGCAAGTTCTTCTAAAATAGCATCAAAAATTAACATTTCTGAGAGACAAAGACAAACATTAATTGAAGTTGTTGACGATATAGCGGGAGAGGAAGTTAAACAAGTAACACTGGTTTTACTCAACGCGGATGGAGAAACAACAGATGAAGAAATATCTGAAAAACTGGATATGAGACTAAACCAAGTAAGAAAATCACTCTATAAGTTATATGATCTCCCACTAGCAACTTTCAGAAGAATCAGGGATAAATCTACAGGATGGTTTGTTTATTTCTGGACTCTCCATCCTGAAAGGATAGATATGTTTGTAGAAAAAAAACAACAGGAAGTCCTAGAAAAACTAAACTCTCGATTAGATTATGAAGAAAACAATATGTTCTTTACATGTAATAATCCTGAATGCCCTAGAGTAATCTTTCAAGAAGCGATGGATAATAATTTCGAATGTGAACACTGTGGTGGAAGGCTAGAAGCTTTTGATAACGAGCAACTGATAACGGTGTTAAAAGAAAAAATAATTGAATTGGAAGAAGTTAAGAAAAAGACACAGAAAATAATGAAGGGAGAAAAATAGTAAGTAATTATTATTGTTGTTTTAGTCTTTTCTGAATCGCTTCACTTTCCAGCTCTTTTATCGCATCTCTTGCTATCCACTTAGAGCTTCTAGACTCTATTTCTAGAACTTCCTTCGCCATTTCGAGAGCTTTTGAATTAAGGTATAAGTTCCTTTTACCAATTTGTCTCAATGCCCAATTTACGGCTTTTTTTACATTATTTCTATTATCAGTTGATTCTTTTTTAATAATAGGAAGGAAATCCTCAAATCTAGAATCAAGTGCAGTCTTGTCTTTCCATGCTAAAACTGCAATCAAAGCAAATGAAGCTCTTTTTTCAAATTCTCCTTCTCTAGTGCTCCACTCAACAGCTTTTTTGTATGCACTTTCTGTAAGATAAAACAAATTCATACATGTTTGGTCAACAATTTCCCAATAGGAAAAGTATGCAGATGAAATCCAATCATCCATTTGTTTTTCAGTAACCTGAACTGGATCATCAATCATCCCTGCTAGAATCATTGTTTCTCTATAACCTAGTTCCCAAAGCTGTTGTGCTAATTTACGGTTTTTCTTAATCTTCTTAGCCATTTTTCTAAGAACTGGAATCTTTATACCATAAGCTTTTTCTGGATCAATCCCTCCCTTCTTCATACCTTCTATGCTCGTTGGATCATAAAGATTTTCGAACTCTTCTATTATATCTTTGATATTCATTGTACTAAATATGAACTAAACAATTCACATTAAAAACATGTTGCAGTCTCTAGAATTAAATTACAATTTTTGAAATTGCGATAAAGTTTTATTGATGTCTTTTTCAAACCTATAATAATAAAAAAGGTGTTATTGAGATGATGCCCAATCTATCAGAAATAAAGGATGATATGACAAAAAACGGATTGGATGATTTAATAATCAAACTAGATCACATAGCATATAGAGTGAAAAAGGGTGAAAGAGTTAAGGCTATGGCTGAATTAGCAAATGCTGTACCTTACTATGAATTCAAATCTTTCAAAGTTATTTCTATGAATGCAATAACAAGTTGTATCAAACTTGATAAAACATCACCCGTAGTAGTTGTAAGTGAGGGTTTAGATGAAGATTCAATAGTTGAGAAATATGTAAAAAAACATGGTGGAAGAATTCACCATTTAGCTTATTTGGTGAAAGATATAGAAAAAGTTGTAGAAATTCAGAAAAAGCGGGGAATAACGTTCACTACAGACGAGATAATTGGAAGTGAAGAGGAAGGTATAAAACAGATATTTACAATGCCTACACAAACTGCAAATCACATAATAGAATACATTCAAAGATTCGGTGATTTTGATGGTTTTTTCACACCTTCAAATATAGGTGTTCTAATGAAATCAACAGAAAAATTAGGTGAAGCATAAAATGGAAAAAATAATAAGTAGTATTACATCAGCACTCTACCCCAACCCAGTAATGCTTGTATCAGCCTCCCATAAGAAAAAAGAATCCATAATAACTTTAGCTTGGGGTGGGACTTTGTGCTCAAATCCCCCTATAGTTGGCATATCTATAAGAGAAAATAGATTTTCGTACGATTTAATAAAGAAATCAAAGGAATTTGTAATAAATATTCCAACTTCTGAAATGTTAAACTCTATTGAACTCTGTGGAACAAAATCTGGTCTAGATACAAACAAATGGGATGAGTGTAATTTTACAAAGATGAAAAGTCAAGAAATAAAAACTCCATTTATCAAAGAATGCCCAGTTAGCATTGAATGCAAACTTAATCAGATAATAAAATTAGGAACGCATGATTTGTTCTTAGGTGAAGTGGTAGCTGTTCATATAAATGAAGAATGGAAGGATAAAAAATATCCAAAAATGGTTACTTACACACGTGGAGTCTATAAGAAATGTGTGGACCCCAGTTAGTCTAAATGGTGGCAGGACAGGGATTTGAATCCTGGATCCTTTACTCCCGAAGCAAAAATCCTTCCAAACTAGACCATCCTGCCCTTTCATGAATTCATGATATGGTTATAATAATAAATATAGTTTTTTAGATAAACAGCTAAATTATTAAGAATTACATAAAAGAAGAAGAAGGTAGAACATGTCGATACGAGTTTTAAAACCATCTCAGATTAAGCAATTAGAAATAAACAAGAATGATGTTTTTATTGTAGTTGATACCTTTAGAGCTACTACTTCTCTATTAACATTGAAAAATGCTGGTGTAAGAAAGATATATGTTGTTCAGAATGAAGAAGAAGCAAAAAAATTGCATTCTAAAAAATTTCCCAGAAGTCTTCTTGTTGGTGAAAAAGGTGGTTTAAAAATTAATGGTTTTGATTATGGAAACACTCCTTCAGTTTTTTATGATTCTAACTTCAAAAAGAAAGAAATTATTTTTACATCCACAAGTGGTGCAAAGACCTTCTTCTTATTACACTCAAGAAAGAATGTTTATGCTGGAGCACTAGTAAATCTGTCTAGCTTATCTGCAAAAATCTCAAAAAATGTTCTTAGAAAGAGATGTAACATATACATAATTCCTTCAGGATATTTTATGGATGAGACTGAATATATTGTAGAGGATTGGGCTACATCTGTGCTAATAGCAGAAAGGATTGCGAAGACAACAAATTTCAGTATTTTAAATACAGATGATTTCTGGGAAAAAACAAAAAAGATAATTAACAATCATATTGATTTCAAAAAAATGTTATTAGAATCTCCTAATGGTTTAAAATTAAGAGATATGGGGTTTGAAAATGATGTTCTATTTGCTTCTTCAATTGATAAAATTGAAAAAAATTTGAAAGTGAAAAAATGGCTAAATATCAATAAAATAAACTGTGTAGTTCTAAAATAGAAATGAAAATGAAAAAATAAGAATTAAGTTTTTACAGAGTTAAAATCTGTTTTCTCATCTCTTTTTTCTATGTGGAACTTATCAATGACTTCTGAGGGTATACGTTTTAAGACTCTATAGGGATCATCAAAGATTGATAACATGTTCCATCCTATATCCAATGATTCGAAAATAGTTCTATCTTCGTGATAATCTTGGTTAATGAAATTTTGTTCAAAAAGGTCCGCAAACTCTAGAACTTTTTTATCTGTTTCAGAGAGAGACTCATCGCCAACAACTGCAACTAAATCTCTTAAATCTCTTCCAGTGGCATAAAGAGCATAAAGTTGATCTGATACAAATTTATGATCGCTTCTTGTAGATCCTTGTCCTATAGTATCTTTCATGAGTCTTGATAGTGAAGGCAAAGGATTAATTGGGGGGTAAAGACCTTTTCGATTCAATCCTATATCAACATAAACTTGACCTTCTGTAATATACCC
>JAEOTE010000005.1 GCA_016839945.1 Candidatus Heimdallarchaeota archaeon
AACTCTTTTACATCCTCATGGGCAAATCTATGCCTTTCCATTCCTTCCTAACAGAATCAGACAAGAAGTCAATACGATTCTTGAATACAAAGAAGAAAAAAATCAATGTATGGTTTGTGACTATGTTGTAAGTGAAAAAGAACAGGATGAAAGGATAATTTATCAAGATGAAAGCATTGTAGCTTTAGTTCCGTATTTTGCAACCCATGCATATGATATACATGTCTATCCAAGTCGTCATATCAGTTTCTTACATCAATGTACAAGAAGTGAAATGACTTCAATAATCAAGTTTCTTCAATCTTCGATTAAAGCATTGAATACAATATTTGAAAAAGAAGTAAGTTACTCTCTCTCACTTCACCAAGGACCAGTTAATGTTGAAGGAACAACAGCTTTCCATCTATACTTTAAATTACATACTCCACAAAGAAGTATGAAATCGAAAAAACTTCTTGGGGCTGTTGAAACAAGTAGTGCAACATACATCAATGGTACTTTACCTGAAACAGCTACTGCTAAATTACGAGCTCTGATAATGTAATAGAAACAGACTAAGTGCATTTCTAGTATATTTATACGCCATAAAAATGTAAAACTTCGCAGACATTCTTCTCCTTCGTTCTTAAAGGATTTTCTATTTTTCTCGAAGTTTATGTTTTGGTTGGAATCTAAAATAATCTTTATATTATTTCTAAGTAAATTGTATACTTAGATAAAATTGGAGGTCTAAAATGAAACAAAAAGCAATTTTGGGTTCAGTTTTGTTGGGTTTAACATTTATACTTCTTACTATGAGTGGTTCTTTCACTCAAGCACAAATGGCTTCTTCTCAGATAAACCAAACAACAACACTTGATCCCGATATATTCATAGAAGACATGAAAGTTGTTGCAGGTATTGATGCTGCAGCACTGGTTGAAATGATTTTGATAGGAAATCCTCTTCCTGCAATTGCATCAGATCCACTTTTCAATAATGTTGTAAGTTGGTTATTTGTTGCATCAGATCAAGATAATTATGCTCCATATATGCTTAGAAGACCCTTAAAAGCTCCTGAAAACGCAACACTAGTGTTGGAGATGAAAGCAGCCTTAGGTCCTGATCTAAGCTTGGAAAGAGCCGTCCAAATAGCTATTTTATTCATTGGCGCATATGATGTTGGTCTAAGATGGGCAAGAGCTGAAATCCTACCAAATGGAAACTATCTATACTACTTTACAGGTGGTATGGAAACTACACTATTTAATACATTAATCACAGAGATTAAAGGAGATGTTACATCCGGATTTGCATCTTTACTAGATGCTGCCACAGTGAGTGCATCACCTGTCAAAGCGGTTGTAATTGGTGAAACAACTTTTGAGGGATTTATAGTCCCAGTAAGAGGTGTTTACTTTATTGATCCAGCTGCTATTACAGGTACAACAGATTTTACACTATCCACAAGCAATATATTTGGGGCAGCTGTTTCTCCAATGATAGGATTAAAGAAATTCTCGTCATTAAGATTCAGATTCCCATACACAATTAATCCAACATCAATAATTCCAAGACCTAATAACTTTGCTCCTCAAATATCAGGAAAAATGGATTGGGTATTGAAATCTCCATGGTCACCTACAAGAGCTGCAGGTAACTATGAAGTTGTTTACAATATTGATCACGCTTCATTAGCTTCTACTCCTAGAGTATCAGTTAATATGGCTTATAATCAAACAATGCTTAATGAAGATGGAAGACTACAAATGGATTATTTTGTAGAAAACACTGGAACTGAGGACGCAAAAAATATTGATATTACTTTTCCAGTAAGTGCTGATTTCCTTAATTTCATTAACAATCTACCTTTAATGCCAGTTCTGAAACCAGATATAGTAGTTGATGATACATTCTATGCTGAAATTAATGCGACAATAATATTAAATTTCTCCGGACTTTTATTTGATAGCGTAGATCCTATAATTTATACACAAACAGTATTAGTTCTTGATGGATGGTATCTAAATACATCTGATGGAACTTATGTAGATTGGGATCCATTGTTAACTGATGTTATTGTTAAAACAGATTCAGAACCATTTTCAGCTTTAGGTATTCCTGGAACAGTAGATATTGAAGCACGAGTCACACACAATGCAGGTGAAGTGGGTTTATCCAACATTCTGATAAATGAAGTATCAAACTTCTTAGCACCGATAGATCTTTCTGACTATACAATAAACCTTCCAACTGATGTTATACCCGCTATTACAGCAATGTACGATGATTATACAAATGAAGCCTGGGCAGCAGTTGATGCAGCAGGTCTAGCTTTGTATGATTTACTATACGATGAAATTGAAATATTCCAAATCGATTGGATGGATTTCTATTATGTTGAAGATGAATTAGGTGAATTTGGTGACACAACCATTAGAGATCAAATATTGATAAATACAACAATTCCATACCTAGCAGCAGGTGATAACACAACAGTAAGTTGGGCAATGTATAACATACCCTCACTAGCTCATACTTATGGTATGATGGGTATAGGATTAGTAGATGTAGGTACTGGTTTTCCAGCAGTGCAACTAACAACAACTGAACAAAATGGTTACAACTTGATGAGATTATTGTTCGGTATATTTGATGATATGGTTCATCCATTATTCACATTCAGTCGACCATTGAGTTATTATGACCTATGGTCCAACACATGGCTTTCTACTGGTATAAGATTCAGATATGAAGACTTACAAAACTTTGAATACTTTGGCTTCAGTAATGGTATAAATCTACAAGTAGCCGATGATGAAGCAGTTTTGAATGTTAATGTAGCTTTGGACGCTACAGGATATCAAGTAGGAGATCCAGTTGAAATTACATATACAGTCGAAAATACTGGTGATATTGCAGCTGAAAACGTAAAAGTTCATCTAGTTCATGGAAGAATTGGAAATGACTGGCAAATCGTCGATCCAGAGATATTTTGGTATGATGATGTTGGTCAAGTACTTCCAGGAGAAATAAACAAATATGTTGGAACTGCAAACGTTTATGCTGATTCCTTCTTAGGTATTCATCCTGTGTATGCCATTGTAGAATTTGACAGTGATTATGGGCAAACAGATTTAGCAGACGTAGAAGTTGATTTTGGATCTGGATTAATCTCGATATTTGAAGGTGCAGCTCAGACACACCAAGTAGTTCTTTCAAACATGGCTTGGGCTATCTTGAAACCAGCTACAGAAAACAGAGTACCAGCATTCCCACAACCTGTCTTACAAATCGATGTTGAAGCACAAATAATCATCCCTGATGATGCTCCTTGGGAACTAGAAATTACCATCACTATCACAAATGTTGGTGATGAAACAACCCACATAACAGCATTCCAATACTACAACGCAACTGAAATGGAATTATTAAGCAAAGAACGTACTAAAGGAATTGTAGAAGAGAGATTAATCGGAGATATGGGTATAGTTATATTCAAAGGTATAACCCTCGCACCTCAAGAATCTGTCACCATTACTATGAGATGGAAATTCCTCTTTAGTCAAGGTTGCTACATTCCAGGAATAAGAGTCGTATATGACAGCAGATTTGAGAACGAACTCGGTGGAGACGAACTCGAAGGAGATGTTGAACCAGCTAATGCTATTGTAATGGCAATGAATGGTCAATCTCAAGAAGAAGAAAATGATTGGGAAGACTATGGAGAGTCTACACAAACAAGCTCTTCAGCTGGAGCTGATGTCTTTACTGGTGGAGATCACACTCGAAGAATGGGTACAACCGAAGCTGTTCTATGGTCAATCAGTGCAATATTTGTAACTGCAGTTGCTGTAACAATTAAGAAAAAAATCAAACACTAAACTTTTTTCTTTTTTCTTTTCTTTTTTATTTTTGAACTTACATAATAGCTTGTTTTAAATATGATTTTACCGCTAGATTTATTGAGCGAAACATAATGACTAGTCAAAGCTCTTCGATACAAGAAAATTTTGTCTTCTCAAGCCTTTCGCTTTACAATTTCAAGATGCACAGAAATACTCAATTGAACCTCTCTGAGGTGCCAATTACAATTATTTCAGGTGCTAATGGAAGTGGGAAGACTCAACTGTTGGAAGCATTAATACTTGCAATAGGGAACACTCCAAATCGTGTATCATTGAGCACATTCAAAGAATTAATTGGACCTTTTGATAATTATTGTAACATTAAGCTTTTTCTCAATAATCCAAAATTTTCTGAACAAAGAGTAATTCATAGCACAGATCCAGATATTGCATCTATAGTGAATAATGATTCCTTTTATTCCGAGCTAGAAATAAAACAAGATGGAGGAATCAAGAGGTATATAGGAACAGGAAGTAAGAAAAGGAAAGAAATCACACGTAAACAAATCAAGAGAACTATGAAGATCATTGGTATATTTGAAGATACAATGCTTAACTTTACTGAAGAAGGATATTTGGGAACCTTCGCAGATGGCTCTCCTCATAAAAAACTCGATAATCTGTTAGTAGCTACAGGTATGAAAGAGATATTCACAAGCTATATAGATTCAAGAAAAAGAGTAGAAGACAAAGAAAGAGAATTCTCCCCACTAGCCTTACAATTGGAAAAAGAACAAAATAAATTAGATAAACTTAAGGAAAATTATGAAAGATTACTGAAGAAAAAAGAATTAATTCAAAGATTTGATGAGGTTGAAAAAGAACTTTTCTGGTTTAATGCAATTGAAAGTCAAAAGAATTTAGAGGAAGCACAACAAGAACTTGAGATGAAAAAAAAGAAACTAGAAGAGCTTAAAAAAACAGAATCGGAAACAAAAAAAGAAGTAAAAACAACTAAAGAATCACTAGATATAGAAAACGAACAGATAATTGATTCAAAATCAAAAATCAGAGAGATGTCAGATAATCTCAATAGATTCAAAGGACAAAAAGATGAAAAAAATAAACAAATCCAAGAGATTAGTTCTAACTTATTAACACTAGAAAATCAGATTAAAGAATACAAATTGGTTAACTCTAGCGAAGGATTTGAGAAAAAAGTTGTTTTACAAGATCAAATAAATAGGATAAAGAAAGACCAAAAAAACATAGAAAAAAGAATGGATGAAATTTCTAAAGAGATAAGAAAATTATCACAAGAGGAAGATTCAATAAAAGAAAGAATAAATGAAAGATCTCAGCTTTATGGAGAATTAAATGATTATGAAAGAAGATTAATCAAAGATGTGATATGTTTCAAAGAAAAAATAAGTAAATCGAAATATAAAGAAGAAATAGTTGGTCCCATTCATGAAATAATTAACATCTTACCAGAACATCATGATTATGAAAAAGTTATAAAAACAGTTATTGGAAAACATCTCTACAGTTTTATCGCAACTTCCCAAAAAGCTTATGAAGATGCGAAAAAGATTTATGATGAATTATTCGTTTTATATAAACCTAATTTTATTGTAGGAAGAGTGATTTTTCAAAAAGGATCAAAATCTAAACATCTAACTAGTTATGAGTTTGAGAACAAACCTGAAGGATTAATTGATCATATTGTAAATCTCATTGAAGGACCAGATGCTGCAAAGATATACCTGAGGAAGTTTATTAGAATCATGTTAGCAAAACCTTCTCTTTCTGCAGTTTTATTAACCGATTATGCTAAGAAACTAAGAACAAATATTTTGACAAGTGATGGTAAAAGTTTCTTTCTATCTCAAGAAGCGTTCACTCGACCACCTAGATCTCAAAATGTGAAGCTAGGTGTCGAACTCTCGAAATATCAATCTATCGAGAGAATAAGAGAACAACTCAACCAACTTTATTCTAAGGTAGAAGATCTGAACATAGAGAAAGGGGAGTGCATTAGAAAGATTTCAGATTTCGATAGGGAAAGAAGAGATTTGGAAGAAAAACTTAAACCTTGGGAGATGAATAAGGGTGAGATCGAAAGAGAATTTCTGAGATTTGAAGATACAAGAAGTAGTCTAGAACAACAACAAAAATCGGAATTAAGCAATCTCGAAAGTTTAAGTGAACAAATAGATGATTTATCACGAGAACTTATTAGTTTTGAAAAGGAATTTGAATCAGTTCAAGAGACTCAGAAGGAGAAAAGAGAAAAATACGATAATCTCCAACATTCATTACAAGAAATAATATCTAAAAGAGAGAAGAAAAAACAATACCTAAACCTTCTATCATTAGATATTAGTGAATTAGAAGGGAGATATAAAGAATTAATAGAAATTGCAAAAGAAAAAGGTTCCAAGTCTGAATCAATCCGTGAGAATAAAGAAGAAATATTAGTCGAGTACAATAAAATAAAAGGTCAACTTGAATTTTTGGAGATTACACCTGAATTAAGTGAAGAAACAATAGATGAACAGGAAAAAAGAGTAGAACTATTGAATCAAGAAGTTAGCGAAAATGAGATTCACTTAAAGCATTTGAAAGATGATTTAGAGAAAAGAATACAAGAATGGGAAGGTGGATTGAATAATATAGTAAACCATCTAAACAGGATGTTAAACCTACTTCTAAAAGATATCTTTAAGAATATATCAGTTAAAATAACAAATTATAATGACGAGAGATCTGCAGGACTAGTAATAGAAGCAGAAACAAAAGGTGATAGCAGAATATATAGACAACTCTCTGGAGGGGAAAAGACTCTTATTGCTCAAGCAATTATACTCGCATTACATATGATAAATCAATCTCCAATTCATGCGATAGATGAGTTTACTCAAAAACTAGATAAAAAGAATAAAGCTTTAGCTTTTTCTATGGCGCTAGCTACTTATAATCTAGCAAAGGAAAATAGGATGATTACTCCTCAATTTGTTTTGATAACTCCGATGTTGGACGATGTTGAATTATCTGATGAATTCACACACAAAGTTCTAATTGAAAGCAAGGTAGAAAAAGAGAAGGTGAAGACATGACAGATCACGAAATATCAGAGGAAGAACATTCAATAGCTACTGAGATGTTAGATGAAACTATTCATTGGTCAGAAGTAGTTTTTCATACTCTTTTTGAATTGCAAAAGAAGTACTCTCGTTTCATTAGACGTAAGGAAGTTGTTGGAGTTAGAGAATCTGAGGGAGATAGAGAAAGAGTGTCAGATGCATATCTCTATTTGAAAAATCAGAAAGAAAACTTAGTAGATTCTGCTTTGTATAAAGACTTCATTGATATGAGTGAATTAAGAGAATTAAGTTATCTAGAAAAATTATTACATCCTAAAAGAAGATTGGATAAATTTGCACTAACTGTAGCTAAATTATGTCAAGCTATTGTTTTTACTAAAGGTGAAATTAAAATTGATTCAAGAGATTTAATATCTCTTCTTAATAATGAAGCTAAGGATATAGAATTTAACGAAGATATAGAACAGTTTATACAACATTATCAAGATTATTTTGTACCATTAAAAAATGTGTTATTGACTAAAAGTGAGATTATGAATATTGAAGATAGAATTTACAATAAGCTTATTGATAAGAAAATAAAGAAAAATGAACTTAATGTGATACTGACAAGTGTTGAAGCTGAGATTCTGTCTAAAATGATTAGTGAAAAGAAAATCTTTGTAACAATGAGTGATGATGAACTCTTTTTCTCTTCTGATGAAAATAATGATTCTGAAACAATATCTAGTTCTGTGTTAATATCACCTAAAAAAAATCACAATAATGGTGATGAATGATGGAAGAAGCCCATCAGGAAGAATTAGAGGAAGAAGAAGATCAAACAGAGCCGTTACTGCTTCCTGCTGTTGTTACTGATGAAGAAAAAGGTGAGTTATTCCGAGAATTAACTACTATTTTTTCTAGAAAATGGATAAAAGATAAAACTACAGTTTTTGGGAGTTCAGAGATGGATTTATTACTCGCAACAAAATTCGATATAAGCACTCTACGAAGCACTTTGGAGGAGTATAAGCGTTTTGTTGAGATAATTGGTTTAGAACTTATAGAATATGATTTTGAGAATGATAGATGGTATTGTTTGAAAACCGACTACTATGCACCTTCTGAATTGGAAAAAAACGATCTAATTATTTTAGGTACAATTATAAGTTTAGTTGAAGCAAATACTGGTCCTGTTTTAACCGAAAAAATAAAAGAGAAATTAGTTTTAACTGGAAAGATAAAAGAATATATTCTTGAAAGCAGTCTAAGAAAACTTGTAAAGTATGGATATCTAAACAGAAAACAGAGTGAATGGTCATATAATTACAGAACACTGATTGAATTTGGGGAAGAAGAAAGAAAAACAATTTCTGAGGAGTTTGGAAAAATTTGAGTGAGCTTGAAATTATAGAATATTATATTCGCTGTGCATTTTGCAATAGTACAAAAATGTTAAAAGAAGCAGCTTTGGAAGGTTGGGAAATATGCAGTGGGTGTCAACTTGTTTTCTGTTTAGAGTGCAAAAAAAACGTAGAAGAAGAGATTTGTCCAGGATCTGTTTATACCGCAAAGCATAATGTTATCTTTGGACTTCTTCCATTAGAACAGATTATTGATTTAGCTGATGAGATACAAAAAAAACCTAAAGAAGGAAAATATATCTCAAAAATATTTTTTGAAGATGAAAAGAAGAAAATTGAATTATTAAAGAAGAAAAAAGACAAAACAAAAATCAATGAATATGAAATCATTAGATTTCGAGAAGAGCAGTGGAGAAAATTTGGTACTGTTCTAGTTAAAAGAAAAGACGGAAAATTCCTTACTTGGGGACAAATAGAATAGATCCACAGAAAAAACAATTACTGAATATTAGTATTTTAAGCACTGTTTTTAATAAAAAACCAATATTTTTCATCTACTCTATTTGAAGAATAAACTTATTATTCTAAAATTAACACTTTTTAGCTTATTTGTTTAAGCTTTTCTTTGATTGAATCAATCTCTTTTTCAGTTCTGCAAAAAGTTTATAGTCTATCTATTTGAATATTATTTGATATTTATAAATATCGTCTAAGAAGGATGAAGAAAAAATGAAAATAAAAAAAATAGCACTTTTAATATTGTTAGTTTCAACTTTGACATTTGGATCAACAATCTTCATGACAGAAGCTAAAGTAAAACCAATAGATCCTCCAGAATTGAAACCTGATAGTGGCACACTGCATATAGTAACTAGACATGCAAGCAATATTCAAACTCTGTTTAGAGATAGATTCCTTGCACATCCACTAGCAATAAACAATGGAATAACAGCACTAGAATTTAGTGCAGCAGGATCAGCTGAGGGAGCTAAGAAACTTATGGAAAATCCAGCAAAAGGAATAGACATTGCATGGGGAGGTGGCCCAGCAGTATTCAATACTCTTAATGACTGGGGCTTATTACTGCCCATCGACAATATAACTCTAATAAACTACATTAACTCAAAAGTTCCTGATCAAATTGCTGGAGCTGATACTAAACTTAATGACTCTTCTGGAAATCTCATATGGGTTGCTAATGCCATTTCTTCTTTTGGATTTACCGTCAATCATGATTTCTTAACTACTCATGGATTACCAGTACCTCATACATGGGAAGAACTAGCTTCTCCAGTATATTACATTGGAGCAGGTGCACGAGCAGTAAGTATGGGTGATCCACCAGGAACAACCTCAAACACCAGAATTTATCAAATCATTCTACAAGCGTTTGGATGGGAAGAAGGATGGTCCATTTTAACAAGAATGGGAGCTAATTCAGGTATCTATCCAGGATCTGTAGCTACAAGACAAGCAGTAGTTGATGGTAACGTAGGTATCGCAATGACAATAGATTTTTATGGTACAATCGCAGGTAGTGAAAATCCAGATTGTGAATATATCATTCCTGAAGGACAATCTATAGTTAATGGTGATCCAATAGCAATCTCAGCAAATACAGATAATAAAGCTAAAGCAGAGATTTTTCTCCAATATCTGTTTGATGAAAATGCTGGACAAACTGATTGGATGCGACCAGGTTTAGAACGTCTTCCTGTTAATGAGTTGGCTTTTAATTCTACCTATGGTAAAACAAGAACTGACATATATGCACTATATAACGATACTCTAGTAAATGAAGGAATAGATTTTAATGAAACTGAAGCAACTGCACACTTACGCGCATGCATATACTACTTCCATAACACTATCTCAGAATCTCATACTCAATTAAGAGAGACTTGGGGTGAAATGATAACTCAATTAGGTGATGGTACAATTACTCAAGCTCGTTTTGATGAGTTGGTAGATATGTTGGGTGCTGTAGGTATGACTCACGAAGAATCTTTTACAGTAACTACTGAAATGCAAGATACTCTAAAAGCATCTGAATATGAAGAACAGTGGCTAGCTTTTGCTCTACAGAAGTATAGTAATTTAATATGTGAACTGGGCGGAGTATGTGAGAAAACTGCTTTTCAATTAACACCGATATTAATATCTACAATTTTCATTGGAATACTAACAATAATCTTCCGAAAGAGAAGGAAATGAAACCTTAACATTTCTTTCTTCTTATTTTTTTAAATCAAATTTCTTGAAAATACTTCACTTAATGTTTAATTTTTGGAAAAATTTTTTTTAATAACGTTAAAAGATTACTTGAAAATCATAAAAAGCATCAATTTTAGGAGTAAAATTCAAAAAGCATAAAGAAATAAATATCCAGAAGGAGAAAAAATAGGAAGATTCCAATGGCAAAAACAAAGAAAAGTCAGAATAAAAAAAATAATGCTAAAGGGCAAAAAAAAGAAAGAAAATCTATTATAGACTTTCTATATGTGAAGTTACTACGTGATCGTTCTACAAACTTCATAATTGTTGTAACTGTTTTTGTTTTTATCGTTTGGATGGTAATTCCATTATTTTTAGTTTTGTCAGCAGGAGTATATTTCGATGGAAGTTGGTCAGGACAACCCATTGTAAATGTATTTGCAGGTAATTCAAGTAAAAAATTCTTTAATTTTGCAGGAGAACCAAATACACAACTCGTGACAAAAACTACAGAGGAACTTGGAGGACCTTCTGATTCAATTAAGGTTGTTGATGATGTCGCTTATGTTGCGGAGCGGGAGGGTGGTATAGAGGTTCTGAATGTAAGTGATACATCTGAAATAATAGAAATAACAACATATGATGATAATATAAGTTCGTTTCAGGATATAGAAATAAAGGATAATTATTTATTTAGCGCAGCTGGAAAAAGCGGTCTAGTTGTATTCAACATTTCTAATGTAAATGATGGCATCTATCCAATCGCATTTTTACCAGGACTAGCTAATACTACTAATTTTCTAACTTTGTCAAACAACTTGGTTATTTTAGAAACTAATAGAGATGGATTTTCCATTATAGATGTATCTAATGTTGTTCAACCTGTAATTCAGGCTAATGTGTCAGTTGATTATGAACTAAAAAACATTGTAGTAAAAGATACCATTGCTTATGCAGTAGGTTATTCTCTTGGAATAATTGTTTTTAACATAAGCGATCCTACTGTTCCTCAAATTATTCGAACTTATAGTGATTTCCCAGGTCTTGGTACATTAAGAGTTCAAGATATCAGCGTTGTTAACGATATCGCTTATGTTGCTTTAGGTTCAAAAATGGCTCTATTTAATGTTAGCAATCCTGCTGATATTTCCTTAATTTCAGAGATGGACAATATAGAAGCAAATGGTGTGGAAGTTTCTGGTGATTATGCTTATGTTACCGTATTTGATACTGTTAATCTGATATATGGAGTGGTTGTTGTTGATATTAGCAACACTACAAATTTAATTGAACTTGGAAGTTTCACAACTTCACTTTATTTTAATCAAGATGTCTTTATAGATGAGTCAAGGAATCTTATCTTCTTAGCTCAAGGAAAAGGAGGAACTCAGATTGTTGATATAACTGATAAAAACAACCTTGTGCTCTTAAGTAGTTTTGTTGACACGCAAACAATTACTGTTTATATTTTTAGTGGAAAAAATAGGGGTATAGTATTAAATACATTGATATTGGGAGTCTGTACAACCATCGGTTCAATACTTTTAGGTACAGCATTAGCGTTTATTTTGGCAAGATATGAATTTCCAGGAAAAAAACTAATAAGCTTATTAGCTTTAGCTCCTTTAATTATACCACCATTCATTTCAGGAATGGGTTTTAACTTACTTATAGGACCTAGTGGTTTACTTAATAACTTATTTCTAATACCTGTTTTTCAAATAAAGGTAATTTTTACGGGATTTCTTGCTATTTGTTATGTACAAACTTCTCATTTCTATGCATTAGTTTACCTAAATGCTTATTCTTCATTTCTTAATATAGATCCAAGCATGGAAGAATCAGCTGAAAATCTTGGTGCAGGTAGTTTTCGTTTGTTTTACAGTGTTACTCTCCCCTTAGCACTGCCTGGAATAGGTGCAGGTTCTATACTAGTACTAATTCTTTCAATGGAAGATGTTGGGACACCAATAATCTTTGCAAGACTGGGTGATACTCTTGCAACTAATTATTTAACATATTATGTGTTTGATAACTTTCATAGACAGGGAGCTGCAGTGATTACGCCTGAAGTGTGTATCCTAGGGGCCCTACTGTTAATAATAGCACTAATTGGCTTCTTTATGATTCGAAAGTATGTTTCTCTTAGAAAATATGCAATGGTAAGTAAAGGGAGAGCAGGTGAATACAGACTGACAAAGGCTAGATGGAAATTGTTGTTCATCTATCCTTTTCTAATTATACTTTTTGCATTATCATTATTAATCCATGTTGGAGTGTTTTTGATGTCTATTCTGAAAACTCTTGGCCCTACGAAAGCCTCTGATGTTAAATTCACGTTTGATAATTATCGTTTAATATTTGATAGAACATCATTAGAAGGACAACTATACAATATCCCTCCATATATGTTGAATACGATTGTTTATAGTGTTGTAGCAACTATGTTGATTATTATACTTGGTTCTTTAGCTGCATATGTTATAAGCAGAAAAGAATTCAAAGGAAAAAATCTATTAGATGCTTTAGTTACACTTCCTATTGCTATCCCAGGTATTGTTCTAGCTCTTGGATACTATAGAACTTTTGATTGGAGTAGCATAGCTGCGAAAAATCCCACGTGGATAAACAATATGATGGCAAATGTAACGTCTACTCTTCGGTTAGATCCGTTTATAGGAGTAGCAGTAACTCTACTAATATTGAGTTATACGGTTAGAAAATTTCCATTCACTGTGAGGTCAGCATTTGCAGGATTACAACAAACTGATGTGGTTCTTGAGGAAGCTTCATTTAATCTAGGAGCAAGTAGAATGCAAACCTTTTCAAAAGTGACTCTTCCTTTGATTTCACTTAATGTTTTTGCAGGATCTTTGGTATCCTTCCTCTATTGTCTTTCAGAGGTATCTACTACAATATTTTTGATATTCCAATCAGAAGCAGGAACATTAACATGGTATATGGCTTGGATGCCTCTTAAATTTCAGATTTTCTGTGCTTTAGGTGTATTACTAATGTTACTTCAAGTCTTTAGCCTATTTGTAACAAATGTAATATTAGGTTCAAGGGCAGAAGCAATAACAGGAATCTAATTTCTTTTTTCTTTTTTTTCTTTTTTTCAAATCATTGAAAGTGGATTTTTTTCTGTTCGTACCCTATTTTCCCTCCATTCTCATCTTGAAAAATAAACTCAATCAATGTCTTTCCAAGAAAATTAGTGGCTGGTATTTCAATCATTTTTGTTTCGTGAGAATTGTCCTCTAACCTTAATGGGTATAAATGACTTGTAAAAATACCACCTCTTACGAATGATATTCTCAGTGTTCCTACAATTTCTTCATTATTTCTATTATAGAGATGAACAGGGATGCTAAATGGTTTATATATCGGTGCTGTCTCAGGGGCTATTGCTTTGATTTCAATGTTTTTAGTTTGTTGTTCCAAATCTAGACTTGGCATAGAAAAACTCCAAGATATATTCTCAAACAACGTTCCTTTTGTTTTTAACATCTCTTCAGAATGGGTTTCAGAAATCTTCCCTACTATTTTACTTTTCATATAAACTGCATCTTTGTGAGATTTTACAGATATTTGATACTTATCCATGTCATCATAGCTATATCTAATTTCTCGAATTGCTGTATCTCCAAGTGTATTACCTCGTTGCAGTATAATACATGAAGGATCTCGATGAAGATATCTAACATCATGAATTAATGTTGGATCAATAGGAAACCATATGCCATTAATGAAGAATTCTGCTTGGGAATGATACAACCACCCTTCTATATCACTATGAATAATACTTGTTGTCATTCTTGCTGGTATGTTAGCAGCTCTGCACAAACTTACAAAAAGGGATGCAAATTCTGTGCAATCCCCATAACGATTTTCTATCGCGAATATAGGTCCATAATCCCCATCAAGTGGAATATAATCAATGTTATTCTTGATGAATTTGAGAAAAGCAAAAACTTTCCCTAAAGGAGAATATTCTTGAAACTTTCTTGCAACCTTCCTTATCGACTGGTGAGTTGATTCAATGAATGGTTCGGGTTGTGTATACTTTCTAAAAGTTTCTAAGTAAAGGTCTTCTAAAGATTCTTCATGACCTTTAATTCTTGTAATATCATATGCGACTAATCTTGTTATAATATATGCTCTATAAGCTAAAGTGATTTTTTCTTTTGGGTTAATTTGATGAAAATAGAATCTTAACCATCGATTTCCTTCATCATCATATATTAATTTAGAGGGTTGATAGTTGCAAACAACATTAGTGACATGTTGTATTGGAGTAATATTTGGAGGGATCATAACGTCCATTACAAAATTATTCAAGGGAATATTGTTTGGATTCTCAAAGTGAACTCCATAAGAAAGAACCCAACGATATAATAGTTGTTTATTAGTTTTAATATTTAGTTTTTCTCGTAATCTAAAATCTCCGTCAATTTGTAAAAGGTAAGTACCAGAATAAAGATCAGGAACAACTGGAAAGGTGTATATTCTTCGAAGACCAGTTTCATCTAAACGAACTTGATTAGAATCAATTATTGTCCCTATTGGAGAAACTAAAAGTATGTGTAAATTAACGTCTTTTTTGGTACGAACAAAAGGAATTGACTGTTCTTTACCAGCAACTAAAATACTATCCCCTACCTCTATGAGATTTTGTAAGGACACTTGTTTAGCCTTATTGCCTTTAACATGAAACACTTCTATCATGTTTGAATCACAAGGATGTTGTAATATTCTACAAATATTTAGAGGAATATGTTGTTCTAATTCCTCTGTAATCAAATTAGAAGAGAAATCGATTATAAATATACGTAATATTGTCGGAACTTGAATTACTCAACAGATAGGGAAATGAAAACATAAGCTAGAGCTTTGAATAAATTATTTCTGTGAAAACTGAATATAGCTTAAACGTTAATGAAATTTTTGTAGATTCATAAATTATAGATTAGCTTGAATTCATGTTATCTGACTGTAATGAATTGAATTTGGAATAATGTCATTATGTGAATGGAATATTTAACAGTTTAAAAAATTCATTCCAATTATTAAAATGTTTAATTAATTAATCATACGTTTCATAGAAATGTTTTTTGTTTTTCTTGTTAGTATCGAAATTTCTTTGGGAAACATTTATTATATAGTAGATTCTTTGTTACTTGCACATTAATGTGCGGTGAAAATGAATGAAAAGAAAATACATTCTAGCATCAATTCTAATTGTGGGAATGATTGCCGGCATGACCGCTCAAGGTGTTCACCCACCACCTAGTTACATCCTAGTTTCTAATGGTGTTGTAGCTATTGATTTAGCTCATGGTGGATTTACTGATAATCGAGGACATGAAACACTCGATCCATTAGTATCAAACCTTACATATGCAGGCAATGAAGTAGTTTTCCTAGAAGACGATGGAACAAAGAAATGGAAATACGAAATACCAGATGAAGCTTCAATACTCATCTTGACTCAGTGTGATATAAACTACACTATTGAAGAAAGAGAAGAAGTCAAAAGATGGCTAATGTTGGAAAACAAGCTTATACTCGTAGCAGGAGATAGTGATTATGTTCCAAGTGGAGAAACTGCACCAGCCTTTAATATGGTTTATCTCAATGAATTATTCCATTCTATTGGTGCCATAAGTAGGTTTGCTTCAGTCTCTATAGAAGATGATTATTACAAGGATGGTTCATCTTATCGTCCTGCAGCTCCTAGAGAAGGCCACGGAGACAGACCTGGAACTGGAATTATCTCTGACATCTTAACAGCAGGTATTCCAGAATTCGTTAGTTATGCAGATCAGCAAGCCTCAAACGTTTCATTATGGGACGATTGGCACAAAAATGAAACAGGAATTATGGTTCACTCACCAACTTCTATTGTTGCTTGGGTAGAAGCTGTAAGTGATGATAATCCATTGGATGAATATAGTCACATAAGAGACATCAGAGAAGGAAGTATATCCTTCCCAAGATACCTAGAAGTAGTTTATTGGTTCAGTGAACATGCAGTAGCCTTTGACAGTGATGTAACTGATGGTCACTATGATTTCTATGCTATGGATAACGTTACTGCTGGAGAAAATGGTGACTATCCTGCTGTTGTATGGGAAGACCTATACCTATCCTTAGGAGTACACAGTTATATGATTCTTGCTGGTGAAGGAATCTTTACCTTCTACAAGAGTATGTATAACACATATACTGAAAAAGGAGACTATGGTGACGGAATACACTACGGCAAAATGTTTGTAGATAACATATTCAATCACTACCTAGTTCCAATAATAGCAGTAGACGAAGGATCATTTGCATTTGCATTTGCTATAATCCCACTAGCCTTCATTGGCGTAATATATGTATTAATGAGAAAAAGATAATTCTTTTTCTTTTTCCTTTATTTTTTTGTTTATTTTTTAAAAATCAGAAAGTTTGTAAACACTTGAAATTCCTAGAAAGGTTATTTATAGCTAGTAAATCAATGTTGTATTGTTCTATCTGTGTTGGTGATATATAATTGACAATCATATGGGGTTATACACCTACTGATACTCTTCCTAAAATGAAGAAAATAGGAGGAAAAATGAAAGAAGCAAAGCAAATTTTTTCTGCAATTCTCTTTGAGAAAGGAATAAATGGGATTGCAATAAACATAAACAAAATCGAAGAAAAACCGCAGATTAAACTAAGCTTGGTAATAGATGAAGTAATTGCTTTTGAGCAATATCTTTCTCCTCCAAACATAGGAGAATGCACTTTTATGATGGAGAAAGAAATAATTCCAAAAACAAAGATAGAAATATGTGTTGTTGTTAAAGAAGGGATAATTCATCTCCCAATATCAGCTATTGGTACTGGTATGGGTTTTCACAAGATGAGTGATGAGTTCGTACCTACAAATCACCTTCCTTTAGGAATAATTATCTCATAAACTAAAGATCTTTTTTCATTGAGATAAGGTTTCTAGTAAAACCAAGGTTATCATAAAAATCCAACCCACTAGAATTCTTCACATGAACGTTGAGTGACATACAGTTAGCATTATTGTTCTTAGCAAACTCATGTTCAAATTTTTCCATCAATTCTGTTCCAATTCCTTTTCTTCTAAACTCTTCCAGAATCGTAATATCGGAGATATGAGCTATTATTCTCTTTCTAAAAAAACCTGAATACATACGTATGTAACCATATAGAAAACCCACTACTTCTTTCTCAAATTTAACAACATAAACAACTTGTGTTATATCATTCATTGCAGTCTCTATAACGAATTTGAAGTTTGCCTTTCCTTCTGAATCAAAAATAAAATCTTTATCAAATTCAGCATGCCAATTTATTGTTTGTGTCCATAAATCAATAATTTCTTCAATGTCTTCTTTTGAACCTTTAATTATTTCAAAGTGAAATTTATTATTAGATTCAGTATGCATAGTGAACAAGAATTTTACTAATTCTAATACTTAACGCATTTTTTTCATTCATTATTCTATTACTCACGTTATGAAACTTGGTTAAACTTGCCAAAGGCTATTTAACCGTCGTTTAAGTGGGTCCCCTACACGTGCGATGAGGGGAAAGGATCGAGAGGAAGAAGAGTACCTTTGAGGGAAGCGATATTTTGTGCAGCATTGAAGTGTGTGTTAACTTGTTGACCACATTTGGTGCAAGGAGCAACATCATACTGACCTTTGTGACGAACAAGCGAACCACCACAGTTATGATGATTGCTACTAGTATGAAAGGGATTGACTGATTCTAAATGTACTTTATAACCTAACTCTAGTGAAGCTAACCACACAGCTTTTTTGTAGATAAACAAACTGTCTGGCATGGTGTAGATAGCTTTAGCTAAGGCTCCTTTAGTACCAGTTGCGTCAGCTGTTAAGCGCTCAATCCTCAACACTTTACATTTCTTTTTCACCAACACTGCGGCAAGAAAGTGGGGGAGGAGACGGGTGATCTCTCGGAGGATTCTACTGCGACGAGTATAGACGCGTTTGAGTTCACCTTTGAGCTTACAACTCCCATGAACATCATACTCTTTTCGTTTACGGAGGAACCCTCGGTTAAGTTCATCCAACACTTTCTTACTAAGATGATCATAATGATTTGCTAAATCTAGTAAATCTGGAGGGAGAGGAACAGCTGAGTTAAACACTAACATGTATTGACCTAAGCGGTTGATGTCTACTCCAAGAGTAGAGATTTTCTTTCCAGGAATCTGGGAAAGATAGCGGTGAAGAAGAGTCGAGGAGTGGAAACAACCATGCGCTCCTTCTAGCACCACATCCACTCGAGGTTTGTAGCTAGGTGCATGCCCACTACTTACTTGAAAGACTTTAATGTTAGCACCATTATTTAGATACTCTAACAATTTTGATGAAAAGTGTACTTGAGCTGCTAGTCGCTGTTTTCCCTTCTTGGGAAAACCTAGTTCTGTCCATCCTTGCTTTCTTATTTGGTCAGTTAATTCTTGTGCATTCCCTTGACGGGTGATAACATAGTTTTTCTTCATTAACAATTTGATTGGTAATCTTCCTTTCTTTTTACGTTTAAATGGAATGGGAACAACATTCTCTACAGGTAATCCTTTTACTAACTGAGGGACACTCTGCATATAATGGTCAAAGAGTGTGAAAATGACAATCTGCCTGACAGCAGAAAAGAGTTTTCGGTTAGGTTTACCTATAATTATTGCTAGTTGTTCAGCGAGAGCTTTGAGACTTTTCCAACGAGAAGATTGAGGACTGTTGATCCACGAGGTGAGAAAAGGGACAACGATATTTTGTTCTTTTTTCAACAGTTGCAGTTTCTTCATAAATGCTTGTTGATTCTTTGTCAAATGTGGGAGGAGGGAAAGTTCGTGTTTTTGGTAGAACAACGTATCATCTATCGCTTGGAGTACTTCAGTTTGTATTCTAGTTGGTAGAGTGGAGTTTAGTTGAAGGAATTCAGAAATAACAATTGGTCTATACTTCTTTCTCCAATATGAATCAGTTTGCGCTCTAGTACTTGTCAGGAGGTTGATTATGTATCTTCTTTTCAGTTTCCAATATTTCTCCAAGCTTCGCTCAGTATAAGGAGAGCGACCGAAAACTATCCATTCTATCAACTGTTGAGGATTCTTCAGTAAAAAATTAAGTATTCCTTGCGCTTTCCGTTCTTTCTCTACTTTGCCCTTGATGGCCATATATAACCAATGGAAAGCACTTTCAGCTATATTGGGACTCTTTCTCACTTTTTTACATAGTTGGCGTGTGAAGAATCCTTCTTTAGGATTGGTGCTGTATAATTCCACTGCTTGTTTAATCACTTGAGGGGTGAGAATCTGATGTTGTCGTTCTTCGAGAGCTCTTATCCTGTTATTTATCTCTTCTCGTTGGGATTGGTCTGCACACTTCAGCACTACTTGATAGCTTCTCATCACTCCCTTAGACGTAGGGGGTAGGAGTGGTTGTAGGTTACTTGCTGTTTGTGTGACCACTTTACTCGCTATCTAATCCACAAAATGATATTTAAGGGTAAGAAAAACTAGCTTGTGGGAGGTGCTTTTCCTCTTCGTTGTCTATGTAATCTTCCTGCAAAGGAGGTAACCAGTGCGATCATATCTTCTACAAGTTTAGTTTCCTGTGAACTCTGTATTTGTTGATGGATGGAGATAATTTGTGTTTCAAACGTTTGACAATACTGTTCTATCATTTTCTTTCCAAATCTTGCTAGTCTCTTGCAGTTATTCTATTGCGGTTGAAAAACCTTTAAATTAGGCTTGTGTATTATAGGATGTCGCAATACGTATTAACAATACGTATTTACTGACTCGGTGAAAAAATAATGCTAATATCTAAACCACCAGACACTACGACAAGAGAGATACAGAGAGATCTCTCTACTATGTTGAAATTCAGAGAAAAAAAATCTATAACTGACCTTGATTTAAGAAACAAGAAAGTTTTAGTTCGAGTAGATTTCAATGTTCCTTTAGACAAATATGGTTATATAACTGATTCGCGAAGAATAAGACATACTCTACCTACAATCCATTATTTACTAAATGAAAATTGCAGAATCATTCTAATTTCTCACATTGGAAGACCAGAGGGGAAGATAGTAGAATCATTAAAAATAGATCCTGTTTATAGAAGACTTAAAGAGTATTTACCATTTGTCAATGTCTATAAAGCTGAAGACTGCATAGGGGAAGAAGTTGAGATACAAATATCTGAACTCAAAAAAGGTGAAATACTTGTATTAGAGAATCCCCGTTTTCATCCGGAAGAGAAACAAAACGATCCTGAATTTTCTCGAAAGCTAGCATCTTTAGCTGATACATATGTAAATGATGCTTTTGCTACAGCACATAGAAAACATGCTTCAACTTATGGAGTATGTTCGTACTTCAAAGAAAAAGGATTTGGTTTCTTGATGGAAAAGGAATTAAAATTCCTTACTCAATGCATCGAAAAACCAGTAAGACCTCTTACAGTACTTCTGGGGGGAAAGAAGGTTGAGGATAAAGCAATTGTCGTAAAATATCTTTTAGGCTTAGCTGATGCAATTCTTATTGGTGGTGGAATGGCATATACTTTTCTCCTAGCTAATGGATATTCAATTGGTAAATCAATCAAAGATTTAGATCAATTGGATAGTGTTAAAGATTATCTTGATGATTCAAATTATTATGATACCAAAATCTATCTTCCAAGAGATGTTGTTGTTTGTGATGAACTGGAATATCCTACAAATATCGAAACAATTCCAGTAACCGAAATACGAGAAAATCATGTGGGTGTTGACATAGGATTCGAGACAACAGAGATGTATAAGAAAGTACTTAGTAAATCTAGTACAGTTATATGGAATGGTCCTATGGGAGTATTCGAGAAGGAAGAATTTGAAAAGGGGACAAAAGAAATTGCTAGACATTTGATAAAAGAAAAGACTTACACAATAATAGGGGGTGGGGATTCTGCTGCAGCTTTTGAGAAGTTTGGTTTTCAAGATGATGTTTCATTCATCTCTACTGGAGGGGGAGCAAGTCTTGAAGTAATGAAAGGAGCCATGCTTCCAGCTGTTGAATGCTTATCAGATAAATAATTATATCTCAAATAAGGGTTCCAATGAGATAAGCTACTAAAGCAAAACAAGATCCAATTACAATACTGAATAAGTTCACTAAATCATTTCTCATCCACTTCTTTCCAGAATGATATTCAGTTATCTTATTGCAATGAACCTTTCTTTCTGTGATTTTTCCACACACGCTGCATTTGTTCATTTTTTGTATTGTACATGCTGATATGCTATCAATATATGCTCCTACAACTCCTCCTACAATAACAGGTATGATAAACAACCAGATTGAGGAAGGAAGTACTATATAGTTATCAATTTGACCAACACCTATCCCAATTCCTGCAATAATAACTGCTCCTAAAACCGATGCTAACACTCCAGCAGTTGAAATTGCCCCCGGAGTTCCTCTTTCAACCCTTATCCAAGGTTTAATGGATAACCTAGGTTTAAACCTAGAAAGAGCCCCTAATTCTGTACCTAAGGTGTCAGCTAAACTAACAGCTAATGCTCCTGCAGCCATTACAGTAAGTATTGGATTTCTTATAAGTACAATAAGAAAAGACAGAATCGCAGGAACTAAACTATTAACCATAGCTTGTATGCTATCTCTAGCTGTCTCTCCCTTCTCAAACTCCTGACTGATAGTTTTCTTCTTACTTCTTCCTATGAATGTAAAGAGAGTTCCAAGTAAAAAGAAAGCAATATACATAGAACCCCATGTCCAAGAACCTAAACCCAGAATTATTACGCCTAAATAAAAACCTGCAATAGCTCCATCCCATGTTAATGCTTTGAAGATAATTCCAAAAACTGCTAGAAATAAACCAACACAAAGACCAGCAATTATTGCATTTAATGAGAGGAAGGAATTTAATTCTGAAATATCATTGTGAAAAATCTTGTATAGAAGAAATAAACCTCCTGCATTTACAGCTGGAACAGCTATATTATCAAATCCTTTTGGAGTAATAGCTTCTATTATAGCAGTTATGAATCCAGTAAAAAGACCAATATAGATTGAAACAACTAATGATTGTTGCAAGATTAAACAACTAATGGTTACAGCGCCAAAAGTTGCAAAAGCAGCGGCCCAACTTCCAAGTAAAGTCTTTGTTCCACCAAATATTGTATAAGGTTTGTCATTTCCATATTTTGAACCTACAACAGCGCTGATTCCATCACCCCATACTAAGGGCATAAAAGAGCCTAAGAAAATGACGTTAAACTGATCTGTGGGACTAGGACGAAAGAAAATAGCTGTAAGAGCAGTTAATGATAATGCATAAAACACTGTACCATACGTGTGTCCTTCTTCAACTCCTTTTAATCTGAATTTCTTAATAGGAGAACCTGGACAAGTAAAATATGTGAAAAATATGAAGAAAAATGGTCCGATTAAAGCTATCCATACACTAGAAAAAACAAAGGGAAAAAGTATAGCAACATTACCAACTGAAAGATGAATAATTTTCCTTGTTGAGCTTCCTGATACTTTCTCTTTTCTTCGTAGAACTTCAGCAAGTACTAGCACAGAAAGAACAAATACGAATAGAGCACCTATACCAACAAAATCCAAAGTTGTAAAGGTAGGAGGAAATTCATAGCTCAAGTTAAGATCCACCTCAGTTTCTTTTCAATTAACTGATATTCAATTTATACGAACATAGAGAATCTATGGAGAATAAAAATTTACTGCTCACTAAATGCATCTCCTTTCTCATGACTCTCAAGTGCAATAGCTCTATCAATTCCACCAACTAAACCTTCGCATCTAGGGTGATAGAATTGTTCACATTTTCTACAAACCTGTTCATTTTTTCTATCCCTTAACTTAGAAAAATATCTTCTACTGGTAACATAAATTGCTATTGTGAGAAAAATAACAGCTAATGCCCAACCATTAAAACCTCTTACCAACTCAACAATGCTAAGTATAATTGTTGCAAGGCAAGTAACCATTGCTATCCCAAGTAAGAATCTAGCAAAATCCTTTATTACTCGCGGAGGATGAAGAAATACACTTAAGGGTGTAAAAATGAATAGAACATTTGTCGCAACAAAAGCAATCCAAAAATTTACGTTAAGAAATACTGCTAATATTGGAACAATGATAAGGCCTGCTAAAAAACCACTATATAGATTTACACAACCTCGACAAACCTTGTAACCTTTAATCGTATAAACATGATCTTCGAACTTACTACATAAGGGATGATGAGCTAAACGATAAGGGTAAACAAGCCATCTTTCTTGTTTTTTTTGTTTACTTCTATTTTCTTTTTGACTCATTTTTCATCAACCAATGCTGAAGTTCTAATTATCAAATCTAAAAGTAATACAATCATAAATTTATGCTTCTGAATTTGAAAATTATCATTTATTTTTAGCCTGGAAATCAGTTTATCTACCATGCTTTGAAACATATGCATGTTTTCAGAATATATTAGATTCATTCCTTTAAGTGATTCCTGAGTTAAAATTTGTTTATATGCTTCTTGCTTTATTCTAATGATTTTCCTTTCACTTTGTTCTGAATAAACAGACCAATCAATATCCGTAAGTACTTCAATTGAATGAAGGTTGAATATAACACTAAAGAAACAAATATCTAAAATCATGAGCAATTCATTAAACTCAAAATTCTCCTCCTTTCTGAATCCCTCTATTTTTTTTCTAATCTCTTCTGGTAATACTTGTTTAGACAAAATGCGAGAATAAAGAGATGGTAATTCATATGTAAGATTTTTTTTCTTTTCTAGTTCATGAATCTCTTTTTCATCGATATTAGACAGAATCATTGTAATTAAGAAATAAGGAAAGAAGTATTGGAAGTTATTATCTAAATCCCTCTCAATTTCTTCATATTGCTCTTTTAATTTTGTAAAAGAGAGTGAGTCTTTAGTAATAAGTTCAATAAGATATTGTTGTACATACAGAATTTGACTTTCTTTATTCATTTGAGCAAAAGTTTCATCGAATCTTGAAACTATTTTCTTATTTATAATTAGCTCAAGAGATCTTTTCAGAATATTATATGGATTTTTTATTCCTAACAACTTCTCTAATTTGTTCAGGATTTTAATGCTAGCATCATAATTTCCAGAATATAAGTTCAAACCAACAAGTCTATCTAATAGAAATGGTAGAGATGCATCTTTGTATTTTTCTGCTAAATTTATTGCTTTATTTGTAGATATTAAGGCGTTATCAATGAGCCTTTCATCTGTATAAATCTTAGCTTTTGAGAAATATATTGATATTAAACTCTGTTCATCATCTAATTCAACTGATGTTTTTTCCAGCTCATTTAGAATTGCTAGAGCTTCTTCAGAAAAACCTTGTTTAAACTTTATTTGACTAAGTAATTGCTTCATCCTACCTGAAATTGAATGAAGATTAGTATATACAGAAAAATCAAACTCACTTATTTTATTTAATCCCTTTTTAACAATCTTTTCAGCTCTATTTAGTTGGTTTTCAAGAATTAGTGATTCAGTAAATAAATTGACTAACTCACATTGTGATTGTGTAAGTTCAGATTCATCTATACTTTCTATGTATTCTAGATTTTCTATCACCTCTTTGTAATTTTTCAGAAAATAGAACATTCTAGCTCTTGTGTTTTTAACAGTAGAAAGACCTTTGATGTGTCCAAGCTTCTGGAATTCTTCCTCAGCTACTTTTAGATGTTTTACTGCTTCTTTCTCTTTGATTTGGTTAGCATATATTGAACCTAGATTAAGAGAAATTGTTGCTATTCCCAATGCATCTTTAGATCTTACTCTTATGTCTAAACTTTTAGAGTAGTAATCAATTGCTTCTTCGAAATTACCAGTATAGAAATTTAAACTTGCTAATCCAGAGTATGTTAAAGCCAATCCTTTCTCATCATTATTTAGTTTGTCAATTTCTAAAATTTTCTGAAAATACATTTCGCTTTCAGAAAAATTTCCTAATTCCAGATAGATGTTAGCTAAATTGTGAAGTATTGAAGTGAGCAATCTCGTATCAATATGATCTTGATAATCTTCTAGGGTTTTGAGATAAATTTGTAAAGCTGTCTCTTTCTTACCCATCCGTCTAAGAATCTTCCCATAATCTGTTTGAATTTCGATTATTTCTTTTGGTAAGAATTCTTCTTCTTGTAGCAGTTCTAAAATAATAAGTATATCTTGGTGAGCTTTAACATTATTGCCAAGAGAATAATTAGATTTTGAAGAATACAACAGAAATTCTTTGCGAATTTTAACATCATTGATTTTTCTTAAATTAGTTTTTACTAGCCTTAAAACCTCTTTAAAATTACCTTCCTTGTAAAATTCTCGAATTTGTTTTACTAAATCTTGAGACATTTTTTCATCTACATAAAAAAAGAAGAAGAGTATTATTATTCTCTGTCTTCCAGAACAATAGTACCAGCTATATAATCCCCTATCCTTCTTCCTTCGTCGTTAAATAATGGCCATATATAGTCAAATCCGACACAGACCCCTAAGCATATAGTACGAATACAAGATTGTCCAACTGATATAGGTAATCCTGTATCATAATCTACAACTCTCAGTTTAAGCATTGACTTACCAAATGATTTTCCTTTTTCAGGTATTACGTCTCTAAAACACCATAGAGGAGGACAGAAATTGTAGATGAGGTTATCAATTAATAGAGCAACACATCTAGAGGTTAGTGGGGCTTTCATTTGCACATAAGAACCACGAGGTACACCTGCTGTAGCTGGCATAGCTTGGGCTGGTGCATAAGGTCCTGCCTGTTGAGTCGGAGGTTGTTGAGTAACAGGTTGCGCTGGAGGTGTAGGAACTCCTGTACCTTCTTTCAAGTTTGTTCCACAATTTAAGCAAAACTTATCTTCAGGTGCAGCTGCTGCACCACAATTTGGGCAGAAAAACTTCTTACTCATTGTGTTTTCACCTTATTTTTTCAATTAAAGTATTATTCTTTCATATATTTAAGAGTATGTTATTAGATTTGTAAGTAAGTTCTAGCTACTTTTAGTTCTTTTATTCTTCCAAAGTATCTTTATAAATTTTCATTAACTTCTTACCAACAATCTGATGATCATAATTTTTCAAAGCGTATTTTTGAGTTTCAAAAACGATTTGCTGACTCGCCTCTTTGTTACTAATTAGCTCGTTCACTATATCTACTATTTTTGCCATATCATTCTGTGGGTATAACCAGCCACAATCTGGAGGTAACATTTCATTCATTGGAGGTTTATCAGCAGCTACAATAGGCAAACCTGAAGCCATTGCTTCTATCAAAGGAGTACCAAAACCTCCTTCCTTCGCAGGATAAAGAAGTACATCACTTATATGATAAGCTAGTAGAAGTTCATCATCATTGATATAGCCTGTAATTCTGACTGAATCCTCAATTTGTAGGTTTACAATATTTTCTTTTATATTCTGTAATAAGGGTCCTTCACCCACTATTAGAAAAGTAGTGTTGGGAAATTCTCGCATTATGCTTGGAAAGAATTCTATTACTTCATGTTGTGATTTTCGAGATATAAATGGTCCTTGCATCAATACGATTGCTTTTCCTAAATTTAGATCATATTTGTCTCTAAAATCTTCAACATCCTCAAGTTTTGGGATTTGAGAGAATTTTTTACAGTTCAAAGAATGTGGAACAGTTTCTACTCTCTCTTTGATTTTCTTAGTTAGACGTTTGATTTTATCTAAGAGTGAAGGTGTATTAGTGATTATAACATTGCAATGGCCAACTGTTCTTCTAAGAATTCTTGAGTAAGGTCTTTTCACAAACAACCTAGATTTTAAATTTCCAGTAGTCACTGCTCCATGAACAGATAAGATTAATGGAATTTCTATATGTTTTTTTCTTTTGGCTTTTGCAAAAGCATATCCTGAAGCTTCAGTTGAATGTATTAACGAAAACTGTTTTTCTTTGTTTATTTGCTGAAATATACTTAACGCTTGTTTTGAAAAACGTCTATGATTTTTAGCATAAAAATGTGTTTGAGTACTGTAAGCTCCCCTTGCAGATATTTGGGGGGGAAGCTTGTAGAAATGAATATTTTCTCTATTTAGTAACTCGTCATCTGAAGGCAGTTCTGTTGTTGATGCAATATGAATATCAATATCATGATTAACTAATGATTTAACTAAAGAATAGGAGTATCGTCGAAGACCTGCCATGGGTCCTATATAAGGTGGTCCAATCTCTATCGTAGGAATAAAGATAGAGAAACTCATGTGTTAAAATCTGTATAAACTACAAAAGCGTTGTGGTGGAAATTTTACTATTATTGTTAAACCAAAATAGAAATAAGTATTATATTAAGAAAATAGTATAACCATGAGTGAGATAGAAGAAGAAATATTAGAAACAATATTTGAACAAGGTCTTAGTTCTAAAGTCTTAGTTATGATAAGGAAAAATCTTTCTTTAATTAGTAAAGAGTTTCTAACAGACATTCTTGCTGAAAACGTTAGCTTGTATACAAATTATCTATTATTAGTAGAATTTCTTCCTCAAATATGGAAAGAGAACACAAATTCAAGTGAGAACTTATTGGTTTATATATGTGGTTTAGCTCATAGGTTCTTCTACCTTGCTAGAGAACATCCTCTAGGTAAAAAAATATCTGAAAACCAAGAGAGAGAATTGCAGGATATACACAAAATGCTCTGTAATTTTATGGAAACTTGTCTGGAAGAAGATCTTGTTTCTATTGATGATTCATTGGAAAAAATAGATTCTTTTGAAGAACTTTTAATAGCAATGAATAAATCACCTAAGTATCCATCAAGAATAACAGATATCTTTCAAGTCACTGGAAGTTTGTTTTATCATTTTGCATTAAATGAAAATCAAAAAATTAGAAACAAAGATGAACTAGGATTATATCTTTCCCGATGTTTTGTACTTTGGAAGTTAGGATCTATAGATGATCAAAGAATGGTTTTATGTTTAGAAAAAGGAGCTGAAAAACTACAAGGAACTATAAATCAAGAAGAGTTTGAAAAAATACTCGCACTAGAGATACAAAATTATCAATTCTTACAATTAGGAATTGATCACAAACAAGTAAAATTAGTAGTTGACGTTTTTAGTAAACTGAGCTCTTAACATTAGTCACTCTTTTTTTTTTGCTAAGAACATATGATTTTAGTTCAGCAGATATTCGAGATGCTTTTTGGATTTCAGGAGCAATATAATTCAGCAAATCTCTAGGAATTTCTTTACTCACAAAAATATTCGTTATTATCTCATCAAGAACTTCAGGTTTAAGATCTGGGTTATTTAACAACTCTTTGACTGCAATGATTTTCTGAGTTGAAGGTATATTATCTTCTAATGTAATTAATGAAGCCCATGCTTTAATTGTAGAATAAACAGACATATCAGCTGTTTGAACATCCAATGCCATTTTAAAACGCCACTTCTTTACTTCAATAGATAAAGTTCCTTTAGCTATCGCTCTCCCTAGAGTCATAGCGTTTTCCATGTTTGGTATAAGATTATAATTCTCAAGAAGTTCCTTAATTGAACTATCTTCAGGATTTTTGACCTCTTTTGCCACTTTTATCCCCAGTTTTACTAATATTTTCTCTATCTTTATAATGATAATCAACTTATATATATATTACTCTCTAAGGAATTCTAACACTAAAGTTCGAGAAAAATAGAGGATTATACCTTATTAGAACTCACCTTTTGTGAAAGATGACTTTCATAATTAGGTTTCTAGACTATATGTAGTCTAACCTTATAGCAAGGTTTTAGTTTTTTTTCCCACTAAAATAACGTTTTGTATACTTTAGACGCTCTGCATTACAAAAAAAGGGGTTTTGGAGATTTTACATGAATAAATTGTAAAATCCAAGAAGGGTATAAATAGCTGTTCCTTTCCATAAAACTTCTTCATCAACATCAAATTTAGGGTGATGATGGGGATGAATAATTCCTTTATCTTCATTATATAATCCTAAAGCAATGAATGCTCCTTTAGTTTTGTTTAGATAGAAGGCAAAGTCTTCACCACCCATAGTCAGATCAGCTTCAACGACCTTATCTAAAGGCTTGAGAATCTCAGTGAGTTTTACTACACTCTCTTCATGGTTAATTGTAGGAGGGTAAAAAATACCATCAATTTCGAATTCTACTTTTCCTTCACATCTCCATGCTTGGCAATAACCTTCTACTACTTCAGTGATCCGTTTTATAATAAATTCTCTAACTTCAACACTGAAAGTTCTAAAAGTTCCTTCCATTTTAACTTCTGAAGGTATGATATTGTGAGCATCACTTCCCTTGATGACAGGAACAGTGATAACAGCTTTTTCAAGCGGATCAATCTCTCGAGTTCTAATCTTTTGTATTGCATTGTAAATATCTGCCATTACACTAGTTGGATCTATAGTTTGTTCAGGTGATGCTGCATGACCTCCTTTACCTTTAATGGTTATTCGAAACTCATCAGCAGATGCTAAGAAAGGTCCTGCTCGAGTACCTATCACTCCACTTAGGAGCTCTCTCCAAACATGAATTCCAAAAATCTCGTCTATATCATTAATATGACCTTCATCGACTATTTTCTTAGCTCCTCCTCCACCCTCCTCTGCTGGTTGAAAAATAAGTTTCACTTTACCTGGTAATTGATCTTTATACTTGTATAGTAATTTTGCAGCTCCTAACAACATTGCACAATGAGCATCATGACCACAAGCATGCATTTTCCCTGGAATTGTGCTTTTGTATGGAACTTCATTTTCTTCTTCAACATTCAAAGCATCAGAATCAGCTCGCAAACCAATAGTTTTTCCTTCTTGAGCACCATCTAATTGTGCTATTACACCTGTTTTAGCAACACGAATAGTTTGGTAACCTATTTTGTGAAGCTCTTCTTCAATGAATTGAGCGGTTTGTTCCTCCTCAAATTTAATTTCAGGATACATATGAAAATGACGACGAGTACTAATGATATAATCTTCAAGGTTTTTAGATTCGTCAATCAATGTTTTCTTGAATTGTTCTTTATCCATAGTGTGAGTGATATTCTAATGTATTTTTACTTTTCTGTAAACCCTTGATCTTGTTTAGCCAATATTTTTTGCTAGATGGCAATTTTTAAGTTAGTTATAATTTAATCTTCTGTGAGAATAATGTCTGAATTAAAGGGAGTAGTAAAAGGAATGGACTGCGCAAATTGTGTAGCTAAAGTTACAAAGTCCTTAGAGGGTGTTTCAGGCATTGAAGAAGTTAAAATTAACCTTGTTTCTACTAAACTTTTAGTAAAATACAATACAGAGGAAGTTTCTGAAAAAGAGATTATTAAAACAATTAAAAAAACAGGGTACAGGTTTGAAAGAGGATATAGACAAGAATCTTTTTTCAATTTAAAGAAGAATACTAATCTAATATTCTTTCTGATAGGTCTTGTTTTTCTGATTACAGCTTTAGCTGTTGACTATTCTGGTGTTCCTCATTTTCATCCACTTTTCTACATTCCAATAATTGTCATTGGTGGAATCCCAATATACAAAAAAGCTTTCACTTCATTGAGAGCTAAAACAATAGATATTGACTTGTTAATGGTAATAGCAGTTATTGGAGCAATGATAATCTCATACTGGGAAGAAGCTGCAGAAATTATTGTATTATTTACACTTGCTGAGCTTCTAGAAGCATTTTCAATGGACAAAGCTAGACAATCAATTAGAGAATTAATGGATTTGACTCCTCCTACAGCAATACGACTGGTAAAAGGAAGAAAACATGAAATTGTTCCAGTTGAGGAATTAGTTGTGGGAGATCGTGTAAGCATAAAACCAGGAGGAAGAGTTCCCATTGATGGTAAAATTGACTGGGGAAAAACGTATGTTGATCAAAGTCCAATTACGGGTGAATCTAAACCTATATTCAAAGAAGTAGGTGATAACGTTTATTCGGGTTCTGTAATTATTGATGGTTACTTAATTATTCGAGTAACAAGTATGCCTAATGAAAGCACAGTAGCAAGAATTACTAAGTTAATAGAAGAAGCTGAGCAACAGAAATCTAAAAGAGAACAATTTATACAGAAATTTGCTAAGTACTATACTCCTACTATGGTTCTAATAGCTATTTTAGTCACATTTATTCCAGTAGTTATTCTAAGTCAACCATTTAATGTTTGGTTTTACAATAGTCTTGTAGTTCTAGTTATCTCATGTCCCTGTGCATTAGTACTTTCTACTCCAATTACTGTAGTGACAGCTATTACTAGAGCTTCAAAAAACGGAGTTTTAATTAAAGGAGGAAGATTCTTGGAAGCTCTTTCTGATGTTAAAACATTAGCCTTGGATAAAACTGGCACTCTCTCATCAGGAAAACTGAAAGTTTACAAAATTGAACCTTCAGAAGGCTATACTGAAAAAGAAATCATTGAATTAGCATACAGCTTAGAAAGTCATTCAGAACATAAAATTGGAGAAGCGATAACTGAATTGGGAATAGAAAACGATTCTCGATTATTAGGTTATAAGGACATTAAAGTAATGCCTGGAAAGGGAATAAAAGGAACAAGAAAGAAAACAAACTACTACATCGGAAATGAATCTTTGGTAGATGATATTATTGGTCTTGAATATTGTGATTTAGAGTGTGAAGAAACTGAAAGCATTGTAAGTTATGTCTTAACAGATGAAAAAGTTATAGCACACATTCATATGTCTGATGAATTACGTAAAGAGACCAAAGATGTTATTCGTTCATTAAAGAAAATTGGATTGCATCAATTAATCATGCTAACTGGTGATAATGAGGAAGTAGCATCAAAAATAGCAGAAGAACTAGAAATCCAACATGAATCAGAATTATTACCAGAGCATAAGATGGAAATAATCAAGAAACTAAAAAATGAATATGGGCCCATAGCAATGGTAGGTGATGGAATTAACGATAGCCCAGCTTTGGCAATCTCTGATGTAGGTATTTCCATGGGTTCAACAGGAACGGCAATAACAATAGAAACTTCAGATATAGTGCTTTCTTCTGATAATCTATATAGTCTCCCTTACTTATTTAAACTAAGTAAACAAACAAAAACAACAATTCAAATCAATGTTATTTTGTCACTTCTTATAAAATTCGCATTCTTTGCATTAGTATTTCTAAGCGTTGCAATTCCATCAATAGGTACATTCTTTGGAGATTCACTTCTCTGGTTAGCTGTTTTAATTGGAGATATGGGGGCTTCATTACTCGTAATTCTAAATGCAATGAGAGTGGGAAGGAAATACAAAAAACTGGTAAAGAACTAACTTAATAAACACTTTTACTAAATTTGAGTAGGTAAATCTCTTATGAGTAGTCAAAATGGATCAACAAACAAAGTTATTGCTATTGTCTTAGCTGTCATAGTATTCATTGCGGCACTCTCAGCTATACTGATATTTACTTCTCGACCAGATCAACAAGGAGGTTTTTTTGAAACTTCTATTAGATATTACACTAAAGGAACTGAAAAAGTCTTTTTCCCAGAATATTCAACCACTATAATTCAAAGCATTAGAGATATCGGCATAGATGCTGTTGACTATCCTACTGAGTATAGTTACTTCCTTGATATAGTTCTTAAATCAAAGAATTATGAGATGGCTCTGATAGAGATAGAGATTGAAACGGTTCCGCATCTCGAGCTTTTCTTTACAGAAGGGGCAAGTTGGAATTTTTTTAATTTTAAAGATGAAATAGATAACGGAACAACTAATAGTTATATCTCAAATATTACAAAAGAAACCGATTTTTATACTAGAAAAAATTTGTTTGAAGATCTACAAGTACACCTAATGGATAGCGTTTTACCAATGGTTCCACTTTTTTCCCCAGTAAGAACTTTTGGATTTTGGGATAATTTGAAAGGATACACATCATCGCTAGGAATCTCTCATAGCCTCCCATATATGTATTTTGTAGGATCTCATGATGGTCAATCATCAACTGATCAATTAAACATAGGAATTGGAAAATGGTTTGATTTACATCCTTTAACTATAAGGGAATCAGGAGAAAAAGCAATTGTTTCTCTGTTTATGGATAAATTAATAGAAGTTGATGAAAATGGTGCAGTTACCAAATACGGTTTGATTGATAATTGGGAGTATACCAATCAGACCACTTTATTAGTTCATTTGAGAGATAGTGTTGAATGGCACGCAGATGTAGATGGTCTATTTCCTAATCAATTATTTACACCTAATGATGTAATGTTTACACTAGATCTTTTACGAAGCCCTATTTCTAATACAAACTATGAAGTATTTAGGTGGATAAAATCATATGAAATGTATAATAGTAGTACAGTTGCCATTTACATTGATTCTGATTCTAGCACACCAGAGAGAGAACCGTATGCTTTTCCTCTGGAAGATTTATCAGTATATCCACTTCCTGACCATTATCTAAATGTTGGTGGAGATATTGAGAATATTATAAGTTCAGGTAGATGGTCTAAGTTCAGAACAGATCCATTTGGGACTGGGAAGTATATCTTTAATTCAACAGAAAGTCAAACCGATTTAACAGCTGTACTATACAAAAATGATGATTGGCACGGTGTTGGAGTTATACCAGGAGAACCAACAAATTTAGCATTTGAAAAAATAGAAGCATTTACAAGAGATGACATTTTTTCAATGAGAATAGATTTACAAAATGGAGATCTGGATATAGCTGATTTTGGGAAAGATCCAGCTATTGAAGATAGAATTGATGTTTCAGAAATAAAAGTTGTTTCCAAACTTGAGAAATCCCTCATAATACTTGCGTTTAATCTTCAGAATGCGATTTTTGGAGGTAATAACAATTTTATCCCAACAAATGAGACTGGAATTTCAAAAGGATTAGCAATCAGAAAAGCTCTTGCTTCTGTTATTGATAAAAACCTAATAAACTCTCATTTTCATAATAACAAATACAATCTCTCTCATACTCCAATCGCACCATATTTCAGGGATTACTATTTCGATGGTGTTCAGCAGTATTCATTTAATATGAGTCAAGCGCTACATTACCTTGAATTAGCAGGATATAATCTATCAAGAAATAATGATGAACAAACAGCAGAGAGTTCATTTAGCATGATGAGTTCTTTAGTAAGTCTAGGCTTTGGAGCAGTTTTAGCTGTTGTGTTTCTTAGAAGAAGAAAAAGAAGTGTTTAAAATGGAAAGTATAGAAGAACTAAAAAAAACTAATTTGAAAAATAAACCATTAATTCAATCTTTCAGTGGAAGTGGAGCAATTGGTACCATAATCTCAACATTCTTAATCAAAGCTCTAAAGATGGAACAAATTGCTGTAGTGCGTTCAAAATCAATTCCTCCTGTAGCAATTATTAAAGATGGTAAAATCGAACATCCAATAAGAATTTTTGAATCAGATGATTTAGCATTAATGTCTTGTGAAATACCAATATCATATGGAAATACTCAAAATTTTCTAAGAATGCTAGTAAATTACTACCTTAAGAAAGGAGTCTCCTACATTGTTCCAGTTGGAGGATTACCAATAATAAAAGATCCTGCTGATAATGCTAAATGTTTTGCAATTGCAGCTAATGAAGAGATGATTACCTTCCTCGATGGAAAGAAAGTACCAATTCTAGATGAAGGGATAGTTTATGGAACAGCTGTCGAAACGCTAGAAGTGTGTGATTCTAAAGGATTTAAGAAATGCTTCTCTTTGTTAGCTGAATGTGACCCAAACGTTGCAAGTTATAGTTCTGCTAAAAAAATCATAATGGAATTATCTAAGATATTTGGTTTTTATTTTGATGAAAAGCAATTCGATGAGGTTTCTTCAATTATACAACAAAGAATAGATGAAAGCACAAAAATAGTTCTTGAAGAAGCAATGGATAAGACAAGAGAAAGTCATTTGTGATAAAAAAATCCCGACAAAAAAACAATAAAATATTTAGGGAAGAGAAAAGACGAAAAAATGTATTTTTGTCGAGTTTCAGCCTCTGTCACGAACACCAGACAAAGATTTAAATAGGTTGGAGACAAAATATTATCGGTTAGGGTTTATAGGTCAAACAAGGACTAAAAAGTGGAACTGTAAACTGAACAGGAAGAGAATCCGATGCTTCGCCCTTCCCCAAGGGAAAACTCGGGAACTGTGGTTGAACCCCTTTTTAGATGCCTGCACACGCGATGTGTAGCAGGAAAAATGGTTTGAACCCCCATTTGGGCTTAGTTAAGACCTCCTGAGCCTGAAAAAATCCCCCAGAACCAGACTATGTCTGATTTACAGACATCTTCTGTCTGCCAGAACCCCCAACCAAACCCCAGAAGCGTCGAGTTAGAATCCCCTTCCTGTTCAGGCAGAAATTTTTTCTTATTAAACCTCTTCTAAAGATACTCTATAACTTCTTCTAGTTCTTCTATTTCTTCTTCGATCTTTCTTTCCTTCCTGTCTACATATATGCTTCCTATCCCTCTCAGTATTACCAAAATAACAATAATAACTCCACTTATTATAATTACAGCTAACCATATAGGGAAATCTATACCAGTAAAAGCTTGAACATTCAGTATTTCCAATAGTATACAAAATAACATAAATCCTAAGAAAACCTTTTTTAGCTTATTTTTTCTTATTTCCAAATATATACTCTCCAAATTAGCAAATTTTAGCCATTATATGTAAACTTCTTCATATTTATGGATTTTGCAGGTTAGAAGCGTCGAGTTAGAATCCCCTTCCTGTTCAGGCAGAAATTTTTTCCATTTTCAACAATAAAAATGAAGAATCTATGTTTTCTAAACACTTTTTATTCAATTTGCCTTATTGTATATATATTTAAAAACAAAACATCACTTTCTTATTTAGGAGTGTATTCAAATTGGAAGAAGAATTTGAATCGAAATTAAAGGAGAAAATCCGAATGAAGCTTGAAAATAAAATGGATGATATAACTGAAGAAGCAATTAAGAGATATACAGAAGAAGAGGAAGAAGATATTGTCGACGAAGATGTAGAGGAAGACGAAGAGGAAGAAGACGAAGACGAAGAGGAAATAACAGACGAAGAAATCGAAGAAGAATTAAAGGAAATGGAGGAGGATATCGAGGAAGAAGTCGAAGAAGATATCGAAGAAGAAATCGAAGAAGAAATCGAAGAAGAAGTCGAAGAAGAAATCGAGGAAGAAATCGAAGAGGATATCGAAGAAGAAGTCGAAGAAGAAATCGAGGAAGAAATCGAAGAAGAAGTCGAAGAAGAAGTCGAAGAAGAAGTCGAGGAAGAAATCGAAGAAGAAGTCGAAGAAGAAGTCGAAGAAGATATCGAGGAAGAAATCGAGGAAGAAATCGAGGAAGAAGTCGAAGAAGAAATCGAGGAAGAAATCGAAGAAGAAATCGAGGAAGAAATCGAAGAAGAAGTCGAAGAAGAAATCGAGGAAGAAGTC
>JAEOTE010000182.1 GCA_016839945.1 Candidatus Heimdallarchaeota archaeon
ACTTTTAGTAGAGAAAAGAGAGGAGCTAGATCCGAACCTTTTCATTCTTTGAGTTGGGTAGAGAAACGAGTATTACTGATGTATCCTTGGCTAAAGAGAATAGAGATGAGACTACTAAACAGAGCTAGACATATAATTGCTGTTAGTGAAACAATAAAAAGTGAATTAATGACTAACTATTCTATTTCTGAAAAAAAAATTACTGTTATTCCTAATGGGGTCGATATAACAACCCACCATAAAACAGAAAAAAAGCTGTACTCTAAAAATAAGGAAGAATTTATTTTGGGATTTTTAGGGAGAATGACTGCAGGAAAAGGTGCTAGACTTCTTTTTCCTATAATTAAAAAAGTGAAAGAAAAAATCCCCAATGTGAAATTACTTCTAGCGGGGGATGATCTAAATACAAGAAAAGAAATTTTGAAACTAATACAAACACAAAATCTTGAGAACAATATTGTTGATTTTGGGTATATCTATGACATAGAAAAGAAGAATGCCTTTTTCAGTTCATTAGATGTATTTCTTCTTCCTTCTAGTCACGAGGGTATGAGCTTGACACTCTTGGAAGCACTAGCATGTCAATCACCTATTATTTCGACGCCTCATGCTGTTACCTTTGATCATAATGATACTATCATTCTAGCAAACAGAGAAATTGATGATACTGCAAATAGAATTATTGAGCTTTATAAAAATATAGAACTACTGAATTCTATTAGAGAAAAATCACTAAAAGTTGCAGAGAAATATTCTTGGAAAGAAACAACAAAACTTACACAGAAAGTATATGAAGAAGTATTAACTTGAAGGTGGTTCTATCTTTGGTTCGTCTGATTGAGTTTTTTCTTCACTTCCGTCTGCTTTTGAAACTTCTTTCTGATTGTCATCAATTCTTTTATCTTTCTTCTTTCTGAACACTCTTCCTTTTTCTGCTAGTGGTAGAATAAATAACCAGAATATTGGCAGCCATATAACTAAAAGAACGTATCCTAGAATGTTATGTACAGATTCTCCAATATCGACCCCACCATAATAGAAGGCAATTAGAACTATTGTTATTCTTATGAGATTCATCAAGTATGTTCCTAGAATTCCAAGTATTGTTACAGCTAGTGCTTTATGATTCCAGTGTATTCTTTTTCGTGCCTCAAATAACATCAGGAGAAAGATTGCTATGAAAATGGTCATAGAATGTATTCCGCTGCATCTTGGATCAATTAAAAGACCAGAAGTCTTACTAGGATCTCCAAGACCAACAAAGGTGTGAATCCGAGCTTCATTCCATTCTATGCTAGTAATGTTTAAACCAAAAAATTGCAATGTAGAAGGAACAATTAATCCTGTTAACCGAGTTAACCATTTTGCAATTGATAAGTCAAAAAGATATGAATCAATACCTGTGAAAATTAATACATAGAAAATAGTTGTTAAAAGTACTACATACAAACCAGGTTTTCTATATTTCCTCAGAAATTTATCATCCCAAGTTGCATATAAAATAGCTATGAGAGCAAATACCAACCCAAGAGGAACAAGAAGGTTTGGATTTGTGTCTCGAAATAGAATCTTCACGGTAGGTTGACCTCTTGACATCTCGTACATCACATAAAAGTACACTACAAAAGCTACTAAAACTAAAGATACGATGTAACGCAAAATTCTATTTTTTAGGAAAAATGTAAATGGGGATAATCTTTCAGAGAAAGAATCAAATTTTTTTGTAGTTTTTTCTTTAATTGTTGATAGTTTTAAATTCATTTTTTCAAAGAAACCTTGAGGTTCTTCGGTTTGAGTAATTTCATCATTTGTAGAAGAAGAACTCATTCGAGTAGTGTCATTTTCCTTATCATCTACCAAATTACTCACCAAATTAGTTAGTAATCTTTAAAGGATTACTCTAATATAAATTTAATATTCTTCTCTCTCCCCCTTTGTTAAATATAACGTTATATCAAGTTGTCCAACAAGGTATCTACGAAGGAAATGCAACCTAATCGTCTTCAAAAATCACATTCTTGTAAGCGAACTCTGTTTTAGGAAATCTGAAATCCATTGTTTGACTTTCTTTAGCATAATGTTCCTTATAAAAATCACGTAGAGCTAGCCTTATTGCCTCTGACCTTGAAGCATATTTCCCCTGCAGAACCATTTCATCAAGTATTTCTACAAACTCACTTGGAAGCCTAATCGATATTAGATTCAGTTGATCACCCCAAATCGCAAAATCTATAGCGAATCAATTTCTCCTATGTGCATTATCACATTTATATATTTGTAACACAGTCGCATAAATTTGATTTTGTGACGTACATTCCATATAGATATGTTATAAAAAGATTACCCCAGAGGATTAGCTAAATAAAAATAAGATGCAAAGAATAGATGAAAAAAACAAACTTTGTTTATTAAAACAAATATATCTATTAATCTAGCGTTACATTGCGTTGGCATTCACTACAATGAAGAATTGTTCCGGAAGGAAGAGGTTCTGTTACTTTTCTTAGTATCTCTCCACAGAAACAAACATACCCCCGCAATCTTGCAGGATTACCAAAGACTAAAGTGAAGGGATGAATATCTTTAGACACTAAACTTCCAGCTCCAACCATTGAATATTCACCTATTGTTATCCCACAGATTATTGTAGAATTTGCTCCGATAGAAGAACCTTTTTTCACTAATGTCTTAATAATCGTCCATTCAGGAGTTCTAGCTCGCGGTAGTAAATCATTAGTAAAGCAAACATGAGGACCAATGAATACTTGGTCTTCTATTGTCACCCCTTGATAAACAGAAACTAGATTTTGAATCTTTACATTATTTCCTATCGTTACATTTGTATCAATAAAAACAGATTTGCCAAAATTACAATTGTTTCCAA
>JAEOTE010000070.1 GCA_016839945.1 Candidatus Heimdallarchaeota archaeon
GGGTTCGTAATGATGGAATTTATGTTTTAGATGTTAATGCTACAGATGAAAGAATTAGAATAGCAGCTAAATTCATTAGCAAATTTGATCCAAATAAAGTTGCTGTATTCGCAACAAGACAATATGCTTCTGTTCCAAGCACAAAAATGGCTAGATTATGTGGTTTTAAAGCAGTTCCAGGAAGATTTATCCCAGGTACCTTGACAAACCCCTCATATGAAGGATATATAGAACCTGAAATAGTAATTCTTACAGATCCTAGAGCCGATAAACAAGCACTAACAGAAGCTGCCTCCAGAGGAATACCTATTGTTGCATTGTGTGACACTGATAATTCAACAAGTCATGTTGATCTTGTTATTCCTGTAAACAATAAAGGAAGAAAATCGTTAGCTCAAGTTTATTATTTACTTACAAGGGAAATTCTCAGAGCAAGAGGAGAAATAGGAGAAATAGAAGAATTATCTGTATCTGTAGATGATTTCGCATTTAAGCTTTTGAAAGAATAACCTATATTCTTCGCAAACATTTTATCTTAGATGTTTATATTATGGATATGGACAATGAGTCTATATCTTATTCAGCTCCTGGTAAGATTATCTTATTTGGTGAGCATGCAGTTGTTTATGGCTATGCTGCAATAGCAATTGCAGTTGAGTTAAGAGCAAAATGTACCATTGTTCCTTCTTTGTCCAAAAATCCTTCAATTTTAACTCCTGATTTGTTTCCTAACAAGAGTTTCACCATTAACAAAGACACATCTCTTCCCTCGTCATTAAGAGCTATTGAATTTGTAATTAGAGAAATGCTTCCAAGTAAAAAAAGGACACAATACCCACGGATAGAAATAACGTCTGAAATTCCTCCTTCAGCTGGTCTTGGTTCAAGTGCTGCTGTTGCTGTTTCATTAATTTCTAGCTTACATGCTTTCTTGAATATTAATAGTAACTTAGACGAGATTAATAGGATGGCCTTTGAAGCTGAAAAGATAATTCATGGTTCTCCTTCTGGGATAGATAACACCATTTCAACATTTGGTGGTGGGATATATTATGAAAATGAAGTGAAAAGAAAAATCCTAATAGACGACAAATCTTGCTTTTTTGTTATAGTAAATAGTCTTATTCCTCGGAACACAAAAGATGTTGTTGAAAAAGTTAAACAAAGAAGAGATAAAAATAAGCAAGAAATTGATCAAATATATGAAGAGATTCAATCAATTTCCACTCAAGGTGAAATGAGTCTTAAAAAAGGAGATCATGAAAGAATTGGAACTCTAATGTCAGAAAATCAGAATTTACTTGAAAAATTAGGAGTAGGTCACCCAGAGCTTACGAAAATAATACGATTAGTAGACAAACATGATGCATTGGGAAGAAAATTGACAGGAGCGGGAGAAGGTGGTTGTATTGTAGCATTATTTGATGATTATCAAAAAACTCAGCAGGCAATAAATACGCTTAAAGAGAAAGGATTCCAAGCATTCATAACAAATATTTCTTCAGAAGGTGTGAGAAATGAAACAGAACATGTTTGATATTATAAAATTAGGTGGATCTATTATAACTGATAAACAGGAGTATAAAAAACTAAAAACAGAGATTCTTAGAGATATCTGCAGTGTAATAGCGGCTTGGAACAAAAATGTTATCATCGTACATGGGGCTGGTTCTTTTGGTCACATACTAGCAAAAAAACACTCTATTGTTTCAGGATATACAGATTCTACACAATTAGTAGGACTAACAAATATCCGAATAGATGTAAACGAATTATCTCAATCAATAGTTAAAACGCTAAAAGAACAAGGTATACCAGCTATTGGATTTCAAACAAGTGCCTTATTTTTTGATGAAAGAGAAGAAACAAATCCCTCATTCTTTAAAGAACCTCTTAAGAAAGCACTTACTTTAGGATTGATACCTGTTTTATCTGGAGATATTTTATTCACAAATAAGAAGGATTTTACAATCCATAGTGGTGATTCTCTCATAAATTTATTAGTTCAGGAATTTGATGTGGATCGTGTTATTTTCATAACAGATGTAGATGGATTAATGGTTAAAGACTCAAAACTAGACGGAGTAGAAAGACTTTCCTCAATCCCTTTAGACAAATTAAGTCAGATAGAACTTGCTGATTATTCAAAAAGAGATTTAGTTGATGTAACTGGAACAATGAAAGGAAAAGTTGAAACTATTTCATCTATTGGCCAATTTGTTAATCAAGTGATTATTGTAAATGGTAATGACTCTGAAAGGATTTCTAAAGTTCTGAGAAAAGAGCCTACAATTTGCACAATAGTAGAAGGAAAAAAATCTACTAAAAGATAAGTCTTTTAAATTCAATCTAAATTCTGTTAATACCTAATGAAGGCATAAAAAGATGTATGCCCGAGGTGAAAATTATGTATAAAAAATTTGATATTCCAGAAGAAATCGTTAAAGAGTCTTTAAACATTTTAGAAACTTCAGCAAAAACCGGTAAAATTAGAAAGGGAACAAATGAGGTTACAAAGGTAATCGAGAGAAAACAAGCTCAGCTTGTTTTTATTGCAGAAGATGTTAATCCTCCTGAAATTGTAATGCATTTACCTCTATTATGCGAGGAAAGTAAGATAACATACACATTTGTACCAACTAAAGATGACCTTGGTAAAGCTGCAGGACTAAAAGTTGGTTCAGCTTCTATAGCTATTGTTGATCCTGGTGAAGCTAAGCAATCTATCAAAGGATTAAATAGTAAGCTAGAAGAGCTGAAGAAGTAATAGGTGAAACTGATGAGCACTTCAAGAGATGATGATGGAACACCTGCAGAAGTTATTCAAGTCTTAGACAGGACAGGAAGTGTAGGAGAAGTAACACAGGCTAGAGTTAAGGTTTTAGAAGGACGGGATAAGAACCGAATTCTAACAAGAAACCTTAAAGGACCTGTTCGAAAAGGCGATATAATTATGCTAAGAGAAACAGAGCGAGAAGCAAAGAAAATTCGCAGAAGGTAAAGTGATAAACAATGCCAAAAACAAGAAAGTGTTCATATTGTGGAAAAGAAATACCACCAGGTCGTGGAATGCTATTTGTTCAAAGAGCTGGATCAGTATTGTATTTCTGTTCTAATAAATGCAAAAAATCCCAAATTGTCTTAAAACGAGATCCAAAGAAACTTAAATGGACAGAGAGATATGAAAGAAAAATAATGTAATATTATTTCTATTCTCTTTTCATATTTTTATTTTTTCAGAATGTTTAAATCAATTAGTTTTTATTCTTATTTGAAATGTGTCAATAAACCATAGAGTGAATTATAATGGAACGAGAATTTATCATGATTAAACCTGATGGGGTACAAAGAAATTTAGTAGGGGAAGTAATCAGTAGAATAGAAAAAGTAGGCTTCAAAATTTTGGCAATGAAATTCCATAAAGTCACAATGGATCAAGCTGAAAAACATTATGCAATACATAAAGAAAGACCATTCTATGAGGGACTGCTAGAATATATTACAAGCGGACCTGTGGTTTCAATGATAGTTGAAGGAAAAGAAGCAGTCAAAATAACAAGAAAGCTTGTTGGTGCAACTAATCCAGTTGATGCAGAGCCGGGGTCAATTAGAGGAGACTATGCCTTGGAAATTGGTAGAAACATAATTCATGCAGCTGATACCCCTGAAAATGCAATAATGGAATATCAGATTTATTTCAATGACAATGAAATTCAAAGTTATGAAAGAATTGATGAAGATTGGATTTATGAATAGAATCAAATAAAAATCTCTCTTCTTATTTTTAAATACACCAATTTTTTCTTATCTACCAATGTGTTTTTATTTTAATTCTAGAGAAACTGAATTATAATATTAATAGATTATTAATTGGGTTGAACTAAATCTTTCTTTAAAAAATTGAACACAGGGATAAGAATGTCTAAGATTATTGATGAAAAAACTGGTAAAAGACTAAGAAGTCCAATAGGCGTAATTTTGGGTCATGTAGACTCAGGAAAAACCAGCTTATTAGACAAAGTGAGAGGAACAGCAGTTCAAGCAAGAGAAGCTGCAGGAATAACTCAACATGTTGGTGCTTCTTTTTTCCCATCTGAGACAATTATTGATGTTTGTGGTTCTTTAATGAAGGACACAAAAATCAAACTAGATATTCCTGGTATTCTAATAGTTGACACTCCTGGGCATGCTGCTTTTATGAACCTACGAAAAAGAGGAGCTTCTGTTGCAGATATAGCTATTTTAGTTGTAGATGTTACAAGAGGTTTTCAAGCTCAGACTTATGAATCTCTTGATATTTTAAGAGCACGAAAAACTCCTTTCATTATTGCTGCTAATAAAATTGATAGAATCTCTGCATGGAAATCTATTCCTGATGCAACATTTTCTGAAACCTATAGTAAACAGATTCAAAAAGCAAGTGAGGATATGGACAATCGGATTTATGAAATAATGGGTGAGCTTTCAGAAATAAGAATGCAGGGAGATCGTTATGATAAGGTAAAGGATTTCACAAAAGAAATAGCAATAGTTCCAACAAGTGCAAAAACAGGAGAAGGCATTTCAGATTTATTCTTAGTTCTTTCTGGTCTCACTCAACAATTCATGATGGAAAAACTAGAATATAGCGAAGGTCCAGGTGTTGGAACCGTATTAGAGGTTAAAGATGAAGAAGGATTGGGAACAACAGTAGATGTAATTCTTTACGATGGAGTACTTAGAAAAACAGATCAAGTAATTATAGGTGGTAGAGAAAAACCTGCTTTAATAAAAATTAGGGCTCTTCTAGAACCAAAAGACCTAGATGAAATGAGAGATCCAAAAGACAAATTCAAAGGAGTAGATGAGATTTATGCGTCTGCTGGAGTAAAGATTGCAGCTCCTGGATTAGATATAGCATTAGCTGGTGCTCCTATACGGGTGGCTCCTCCAGGTAAAGAAGATGAGGTATTTGCTGAAGTAGAATCCGAATTAGAGAGCTTTAGAATAGAAACAAAAACCAATGGAATTATACTCAAAGTAGATACTTTAGGAAGTCTTGAAGCAATTGTTGATATGATCAAAGAAAAGAATATCCCAATCCAAAAAGCAGATGTTGGTGATGTAAATAAAAAAGATGTAATTGCTGCTGCAATTGTTGCTGAAAAAACTCCGGAATATGCATCAATATTGTGTTTTAATGCCAACATTCTTCCAGATGCTCAAGAAGAAATTGAAGTAAATGATATCACAGTTTTTTCGAATAATGTTATTTACCATCTAATTGATGATTATGAAAGATGGATGTTGGATACAATAGAAGCAATTAAAGTAGATTCACTCAAAGATTTAATGATGCCAGGAAAGGTAGAACTCTTACCAAATCACACATTTCATTCAAGTAAGCCTGCTATAGTTGGAGTAGAGGTTTTAGGTGGAAAGATACATCCAAAACAAATGCTAATACGTGAAGATAATAAAAGGGTTGGAAGGATACATCAAATTCAAGATAGTCAAGAATCAGTCCAAGAAGCTATTAAAGGTAAACAAGTTGCTATTTCAATAAGAGGACCGACAGTTGGAAGACAAATAAAAGAAGGAGATGTATTGTATATAGATGTTCCAGAAAGACATGCTGTTTTGTTGATGAAAAAATACCGAGAAATGATCACTAATGATGATGCAAAGATATTAGAAGAGCTTGCTGCTATAAAAAGAGAAAATGTAAGCAAGTACTGGGGATGGTAATTTCTTATAAATTCGCGGTAAACTTATATACTTTTATCATGTTTTTTCTCTTGGTTGAGTTGAATCTTTTTCAGCCGATACTCAACTAGTTCTTGGGTAACCTTGGGGAAGGTTTCCTATCAATTATTAGAGCTTTTTTTCCACCAATTTTCAATTATTTCAAAACTTTTCTTTCTTTGAACATTATATCTCCTGAATGGTTTAACTAAATGTCTTTGAGCCTGTTCTGGAGGGATATAGGTTCCAAGAGTAATTTTTCTCTGAATTGGGATTTTAGTTTTCTGTAAAGTACGATCTTTATAACTACATTTTTTACATTTGTACCCCTTGTTAAAACCATCACTTGTCATTCTTTTCTCACATTTAGGGCAAAAAGGTGATTCCTCTTTGAAATGCTCTGATAAGAAATGAATATCACTTTTCTCAAGTTGAAGAGCAAAATTCTGGATTTCAGTTTTGTATCTTATTCCGCCATAAGCTACAAGTTTGTCCCCAGGCAGTAGATCCCGAATTACATTTCGGAATTTTTTACTTGGCTCAAAAGCTGCTACATCAATCATTTGATTCTTTTCTAGAATTAATCCCTTGAAGAAAACATGACCTCCAACAAATGTTTCAGGTTTTTCTATTACTTTCACTTCACCCTTAAAAACGGAGAAATTGCGTATTATTGGTTTTGAGTATTTAAAATGCTGATCAGTTCCTTGATTGGAACGGAAGATACAGTAAGAATCTAGAGGTTCTTCAATTTGAACTAGTTCTTTAGCTTGCAATAAGATTTCAGGATTTTCTCCTCTGATTCCATATAAAACGGGATCTAATCCTGCTGGATTAATTAGAACCTTTCTTGATTCTTCATCAATATTATTAAAAACCAAAGGAGAAAGTTGTTCATCCATTCTTCGAACTGATTCATCATTCAAACTTCTTTTTTTTCCAATATAATCAGAAGTTCTATAAGTTAATATTTCATATGTAAAGTCTTCTTCTTCAGGATTTAATTCGTTACCAACAGCTGCAAGTCCTCCAATAATTCCTCGTCCATTTCCAATAAAATGGTGTTTATAGCAATATCTCTCTGCATATTCTTTTGCTTTAGAGATGGATATAACCTCAGTCAATGCTCGAGATGCGAAATTATGGATCTCCTTAGGTATTTTACCTTTTAAAATAACAATGCCAGGATTCGTATCTGGATTATTTTGATGCAATTCTTCTATTGTATTAATAGAGGTTGAAATAACGTTTTCAACAAAATCCTCATGGACTGATAAAGTTAGTGCAATAGCTCCATTACCTCTTGTCTTCCAAGGAATATTTGGATTATTCCTAATCAATCTAGGATAATCAAGAAATTCCACTCTCTTATGTAGTCTATTAATTAGCTCAGTAGCTATAAAAGTTGTACAGCTCCCTTCAAGAGAATCTGTATCGTCGAATCCAATGTGTAGAGTTATCTTGGATATTTGTTGCAATTTGCTTCAGAATGAAATTGTGCTTGTATAATATAAAAAATTAGATTGAATACCAAACTTCTCCTCTTTTATCAACTTCTATATTGATAAAATCTGTTTCTTCAGCAAGGTATTCAATTCTCTCACCCAACTCTCCTCTCCAAACTCTCATTCTACTGGCAAGCTCTGTAAGAGAAACACGAATTTCTACTCTATTTATCAAAATCTTGAAGATACTTCTAATTATTTGTCTATCTTGGTAATTTACAAAAACATCTTCTATAATTTTATTAAAAAGGTTAAATGAGTTATTTATTTCTTGCACATAGTCTCTCCTTTTATCATCGAGTTTTCTAATCTCATCTACCTTGGATTTTACAAAATTCCTAATCTTTACTAGCTCTTGTGATGTTTGCTTTCGAATTATCTCTGATTCTTTTTCTTTCTTTTCTGTCACTTCTTCTAATGTATCTTCTGTTGTAAAATATTTCACATCGAGAGTATTCTGCCCAACGTCTATAATTAAAGAAAAAGCACTGTTCAAACTAGCATAAGTTCTTTGAGGTCCTTTATCGCTATCTCTTGTTATAAAAGATATAATTCCCATTTTTTCAAGTTCTTTTAAATAATCTTTGATGATTCTTGGAGATATATCTAAAATTCGTGAAATTTGAAAAGGATAAAGATCTTCCGCTGCAAGTAATTCTAGAATGCTTCTTCTAGTAGTGTTTGATATGAAATCTAATAATTGCAAGACATCCAATTCATCTTTCTCTTTGTTTGTTCCCAGAATTTTACTCACCTTTTAATGTGTTAAATAATGGGATTAGACAAATCCCATATCTTTTTTAGTAGTATCTTTATGAATATCCTTTCCAATAGTAACGGCTCTTTCTTCGGTTGATTTGGTTTGTTCTAAAACTTCTAGCAGTATTTCCTGTGTAACTTTACAGTCACAAGTATCTGCGTCAATTTTTTCTCCTGCTTCAAGTTTTTCTGCGTTTTCATCTACGAAATTTCTAATTGCCATTAGTTTGCCTTCACTACATATAGCAGCAATATCTGCTCCTGAGAAACCTTCAGTTTCTCTTGCTAAATCATCTATTTTTACATCTTCAGAAAGTGGTGATCCTTTTAGATGGATTTCAAAGATTTGTTTTCTACCTTCAAAATTAGGTGGTATTATTCTAACCAATCTGTCAAATCGACCTGGTCGAAGTAATGCTGGGTCAACCATATCTGGTCTGTTAGTAGCAGCAATAACAACAACATTTCGTAATTCTTCAAGACCGTCTATTTCAGTTAGAATTTGACTTATAACTCTCTCTGTAACACCTGAATCAAAACTTCTTCCTCTTGTTGGCGTTATGGAATCTATCTCATCTAAGAATATAACACACGGTGCAGCTTGACGAGCTTTGCGGAATATCTCACGAATAGCTTTTTCACTTTCTCCTACCCATTTACTAAGAATTTCAGGTCCTTTTATTGAGATAAAATTAGCTTCTGATTCACTTGCAACAGCTTTTGCAATTAATGTTTTTCCTGTTCCAGGTAAACCATATAACAAAATTCCTTTTGGTGCTTGAGCATTCATGGATTTGTATATCTCTTTGTATTTCAAAGGCCATTCAACAGCTCTTCTCATTTCTACTTTTACTTCTTCTAATCCACCAATATCTTCCCAAGTAACATTAGGTATTTCAACAAAAACTTCGCGAAGAGCTGAGGGTTCAACAGTTTTTAGTGCATTAAGGAAATCTTCATTCAATACATTAATCTTCTGTAAAATCTCATATGGTATTTCTTCTTCTTCAAGATTAATTTCAGGAAGTACTCTCCTTAAGGACTGCATGGCAGACTCTTTGACTAAAGCAGAAATATCTGCACCAATAAATCCGTGGGTTAAGTCAGCTAGACGACTTAGATCTACACCTTCATCAATAGGCATACCTCTTGTGTGAATTAGTAAGATTTCATAGCGACTATCCCTATCAGGAATACCTAACTCTATTTCTCTGTCAAAACGACCAGGACGTCTCAATGCTGGATCTATAGCATTAGGTCTGTTAGTAGCACCAATAACAATAACCTGTCCTCTAGATTCTAGCCCATCCATAAGTGCTAGTAATTGAGCAACAATTCGGCGCTCTACTTCTCCTGTTACTTCCTCTCTTTTGGGTGCTATAGCATCTAATTCATCTATGAATAAAATACTTGGAGCATTATCAAAAGCTTCTTTGAATAAATCACGTAGTTTCTGTTCTGATTCTCCATAGAATTTAGACATGATTTCAGGACCAGAAAGAACATAAAAAGTGGCTTCTGTTTCATTAGCAACTGCGCGAGCTAATAGTGTTTTTCCAGTTCCTGGAGGACCATGTAATAATACTCCTTTGGGTGGTTCAATTCCTAGTCTCTTAAATAATTCCGGATGTCTTAATGGTAATTCAATCATTTCTCGAATACGAGAAATTTCTTCTGAAAGACCACCAATATCTTCATATGAAACTCGCTTAACATCTAAAGCTTTAATGTCTTCCCAAGGTTTTTCGCTAATCTGTATATTTGTTTCAGAAGTCATAATAACTGCATCTGCTGCAGGAGTAACAGAAGCAACTCCCAGATAGATTTTTCGGGACATCCCCAATCCAATAGGAATTATGTCCCCTGTAGTCAAAACTCTGTCTTCAAGTGTTTGTTTCAGCCAAGAATCAATTCCTTGGATCCTTACACTTTCAGTAGGGGCAAATACAATTTTTCTAGCTTTCACTGCTGAAGATTTTGTTATTGTTGCTCTATCGTCAATACCGACTTCAGCATTCATTCTTACCATTCTATCTAGACGAACAATATTCTTACCAAAATCCTCAGGTATCCCCCTCCAAGCTCTTGCATAAGTCTTCTTAGCACCTTCAATACAAACAATATCTCCAGTACCTATCCCAAGCTCATCAGCAATATCTTGAGAGATACGAATAATACCCCTTCCAACATCTCTCTGTAAAGCTTCTTTTACACGTAACTGTTTATTTTTTTCTTCTTCAGTTCCTGTATTTGACATAAAATCACATCCTCAGTTTATTTTTCTAAAATCAATTAATCGAAATATCTGTCTCTTCACCATTAGTAGAATCTAGAAGCTTCAATTTGACTTCTAGAATACCATGTTTCATAGTAGCAGAGATTTTCTCATCTTTATTGATAGCATATTTGATTGGTATTTTAGTGTCAATCTGTTTTTTACTGTTATCAGCAATTAACTGTAAATCTTGTCTCAATAATTTCAAATCAACATGTTCTTTAGCAAATCCTGGCAATTCAACAATAAGGTAAAGCTCATTATTTTCCTTGTTAACTTGAAGATCATAAGCAACCTCATAACCTTCTTTAGCTTCAGGTTGTAAAATTTCAACAGGATCCTCTCTACCAGCCATTAAACTTGGTCGATCAAATCCACCAAACAAACGGTCAAAACTTGGAAAAATCTCTGAAAATCTTTCTAAAGATTTAGAGACGAAGTCATTATTCCAATTAAATGACCTATCAAGATTCTGGATGCGATCAATGAATTCTTTGCCAAATTCTTCAGGTATCTCTCCTAATTCGCGATATTCTTCTTTACCATCAGAATCACGTTTATAGTCGTAACCATATTCCTTTCCTACTCCATCAATATTAGAGTAGAATCTAACACTTCTAAATTCTTCATTAAAGCCCTTTCTTATTTCATCTTTGTCTTTTTTTTCCTTTTTGTTCATTAAACTCACCTTTTTACTGAACAAGTAAGTAACTTTCAGTATTGGACTTTTTGTTCA
>JAEOTE010000071.1 GCA_016839945.1 Candidatus Heimdallarchaeota archaeon
GGTTTGCTAGTAATGCAATTCTGTCTTCCTTTGAAAGATCTAAACTCATAATATAATCAAAGGTTACAATCTCGTTAAATACTGAAGCTATTTCAGCAACAGGAAGAGCACTACCAATGTTAACAATGGTCTGAGTTTGTTGGATGTAAAAATGGTGGAAAGCGTGACCGAGTTCGTGTGCAAGAGTGAGAACAGAGTCAATGTTACCAGTGAAATTAACGAAAACGAAGGGGTATTCCTTCATTTTAGAGTACGAACAATAAGCGCCACCTTCTTTTCCTTTTCGTGGTGTAACGTCTATATGTTTTCTTTTCACTAATTCTTCTGTTATTTTCACCAGTTCAGGATTGAATTTCTGAACTGCTTCTTTTATGATTTCTATTGCTTCATCATAAGTGTATTTTAGTGATGCTTCTCCAACAGGAGCGTACATATCACTCATTCTTAATTCAGGTAAGTTGATTATCTTTTTCTTAATATTGTAATATCTTTCAACTAAAGTGTTGTTTTTTGTTGTAACTTTTCCTAGCACTTCAACTGTTTGATCCTTTACTTCATTTCTTAGATTTCTTCTTGAAATTGGAGTTGGGTAATTTTTCTTTTTAGTTTCCAATACCCAATCTTTTAGTACATTATTGTAAATATGGGTAAACACCAATTCATTTTCTTCATATTTAGAAAGATATAATCTAAGTGCTCTATATCTTACATCTTTATCTTTATGATACATGTAAGCAAATAATTCTGAACCTGTGAGTGTTTTCTTTTCTCCTTCCACTTCAAATTCATATGTGAAACTACTTGATAGTTCGCTACTTAGTTTATTGAAACCACTTGCTCCTGTAAGATCTTTAAGTTTGATAATTAATTCTTCTTTCTCTGAAAGTTGATGAGGTTTTTCTTGTCGATTGAATTTCAAATGATGGTTATAATTTGATAATTCCTCTGAATTTAGAAGTTCTTCAAATTTCTCATCACTTATTTTGTTGAGATCAAGCTCAAAAAACATTGTTTGTTCTTCGATTTTGACCCTAAACTCTTGAACCTTTGCATGTAAAGCTTTGACCTTATCATCAAGGGATGTTGTTGAGTACATATAGTTTGAGAAAAGACCTAAATCTAACATTTTTTCCCATATTTTCTCGAATAACTCATACCATTCTATTAATTTAGATGGAGATAATGATTCATCAGCAATTTTTCCTTTAACATCTTTATTGAACTTAAGTGCTAATTCTTCAATTTCTTTCATATCTTTCTCTATTTTGGGATCATCTACATCTTTGTAGAAGAGGGAAAGATCCCATTTAATTATCTCTTTGGACATAAGCAACCTTTAATCAAAATATATATGAACTTTACTAGTTAGCTATAAATTTAGAATAAAACAAACTGACATCAAAGTACGTTCCTCATGTTTTTAAAATTTAAAGTAAAAAAAAGAAGGATTATGTTGTTGGTTGAGGTTCTTCTGTGACTAAAGTAGCTGGCTCTGGTTTCTTAGGTTTCTTCTTAAACAATTTCCATTTCACTGCTACGAAGTAGAGTATTACTATAGAGGTTATAATTCCTATAAGACTTCCAACAAACATCAACTTAATACTTGCCCCTTGCATTCTTCCAAAATTTATGAAAAAGAATCCAAATATCAGTAGTTCTAATGCATAAATTGTCACAGCTGCTGATAGTAGAATTGATTCCGATTTAGCAGCTTTTCTAAATACTCCTTTTTCTTGTAAAAATGGTAATGTCCAGTAAATTGCTAAAATAAACCAAATTAATCCTCCAAAAATCCAATCAGGAAATGTAGGTAAGAATGATTTGGATACTATATTGTTGTTACTTACTATAACAATGTTGTATATGTAATTTAGTGGTGAATTCTTTATAACTGTTGAGAAGATTCTGAAATTAGTTATTGTTACTCCTAGAAAGTAAACAAAAGATCCAATTCCTTTAAGTAATGAACTTCTTTCTACTGTGATTTTACTCTTCTTCTCTAGTAGTGTACTTAACCATAGAATAACACCAAAGAATATTGTTGCTATTGAGGAAAACTCGAATATCTGATTATTCATGCATCCTAAAGCAAAAAGAGTAATTCCAACCATTGTTAAATATGCGCCAAATGTGTATATCATTTCTTTACCTAAGAGTTCTAGTGGTTTCTTAGTTAAAACTAGAAAGAGTATTATGAAAACTAAACCCCCTAAGGAGAAGATATAAAACCAAGTCCATACAGCTGTATCTGCTAAAGCTACTGTTTCAAGGAAATAATACCTACCATTTGTTAAAGGATTTATGTTAGTATTATCAGAGATTAATCCTACTAGAAGACCTATTGTGTAAAAACCATAGAATAATGCTAAAAGTATTCTAGTTATGAGAAAAAGCATTTTTTCATCTATTTTTTTCATGAAAGACATCTAATCACTGCTATAAAGGATAGAAATAGAAGATAAAAATTTTTTGAATGTCTTTTTAGATAGAAAATATCTCAAAATTTAAACTGAAAAACTTATAAATTTTAGAACTAATAACATCTTTGAACATGAAGAATCAAGATTTTTCAAAAAAATCTAAATACGGTTTTATTCTTTATTTCTCCATTATAGGAATTATATTTTCATTTTTAGTTATCACTTTTCTAATATTCGTTATAAAATTAGAGACAACAACATACTGGAGATGGTGGGATACTGTTGATTATTCTTGGGAGATGTTTTATGTTATAGCACCAATACTTCCCTTATTCTTTATTTATCCCTTCTTAAATGCAACAAGGCAGATTGTGAAACAAAAAGAAGATATCAGTTTAGAAATAAGCAAAATCCTCTTAATGATTTTTGGTGTTTTAATGATTATTGTTTTTTCTATTACTATTTTTGTTTTACCACTCTATGAATTTAATGTTGGATCCCCTGATTTTCTTTTCCTTATTTCTCAATTCCTAATAGTGATAAGTTTTATTTCAACAATAGACATTGTTTCAAAGAATAATTTACTAAAAAACTCTACTTTTAATTTTAAGCACATAATTGCATTAATTTTATTTATAATATTGTGTGCTTTTGGTTATGTTCTTCATGAGGAACTACTAGATCTTATTGCTCTCTTTATTATTATGATTGCTTTATGGTATTTATCACTAATTTTGTTTTTAATTGAATTGATTCTTTTGTTTAGAACTCTCAGATTTTCAATAAGAATAGAAAAACCAAGAATTTTGAGAAATCAAGGATTTCTTTCGATAATAGCTTTATATGTTTTGATAAGTATCTGTAATGGACTTTTTATCTATTCAAATTACTTTACAAGAACAGATCCATATCTCGAATATCCTATAAGTAGTCTATATTTAATGGTTGGTTTTGGTTTAGTGTTATTTGTTTTCATATTGTACTTTTATTTTAGAAAAAAAGAAATTATAAAGGAAGTTTAAGTAAGATTAATATCCTTTAGTTTGTTGCTGCAGTTATGTTAATATCTTCTATCAGAATATAAGGTATAAAAATAGGATAAGAGGGTGGTTCCCATTTCTTTATTTGCTTGTTCTCTTTACTCATAGCTTTGATATTTTTAAAGATGTTTGGCATTGTATCGCTTATTCTTAACTCTCTAACAGGTTGAGAAATCTCTCCTTTTTCAACTAGAAACATTCCATCTCTAGGAATACTTGAAAAAATTCCATCTGTATAACTTGTAAATCTTGTATACCAGGTATTTGTTATGAATAGAGTTGGTTTATCTTTTGTGATTTCCAATAATTCCTCAAAGGAATGTTCTCCTGGTTCAAAGAAAATATTTGAGTTTTCGGGTGCGACTAATCCAGCATTACCAGTACTTGTTGTACCTGCTTTTTTAGCAGTTGATGTATTATGTATAAATCCTTTTAGAACACCATCTTCAACAATTAGACTCCTTCCTGTGGGATGTCCTTCATCATCAAAAATCTTTGAACCCAATCCATTTGGTAATAAAGCATCATCATATACAGATATAAAGTCTGGACCTATTTTTTCTCCAATTTTATCTTTTAACCATGATTGTCCTATTTCAACACTAAATGGATTTGCAACTTCTGGTGTTGCTCCTACTATATTAGCTCCCACTTTTGGAGAGAAAATAACATTATACTTTCCTGGTTCTCCATTTACTCCACCTGTAGACATTTTTGCTATTTTTCCTGCTTCTTTACCTGCACCTTCAAAATCTAGTTTTGAAGATAGTCTTCCTACAGTTGAACCATATCCAGAACTCTTTTCGTCAACAAAAGATCTTATGTTGAAATCAAAAGCTGTTGAATTACTCTTTGCTTCTGCACCACGAGAAGAAAGAATATGAGTCTCTGTAACATCCCATACTAAAACACCAGCTGATCTCTTAGCTCCTTCGTTTTCTGCAGCTCTTATAGCTGTTTCTACTTTATCAATAGATTGATCGTGAAAATCAAGAAATTCTGGGTCAACTAAGAATTCTATATTTGGATAACTGAAAGGACCATCAGAAATTCCATAATAATTCTGATTAGGAGGAAGAGCATTTGCTAATTTAAGAAGTGATTCTAGAGTAGAAGTAATTGTTTCCTTAGATATATCTTCAAAAAAAGTGGCAACAGTTTTAGAATCTTTTGCAGCATATATATCAACATTCATTGAAGCCCAATTTTTGGCAATCGTTATTTGACTATCAGAAAAACGAAGTTGTGATCTATTACTTCTTTCTGTGTTTATTATATAATCTTCAAAACCTAAATCAACTAATTTCTTTGAAGTTAAATCAAGTATACTCTGTACATCAGTTTTTTCTACCATTAATCTCACCTTACCTCCACATTACGAATCCTCATGAATGACCCACCATGATATACTGGCGCCCCTTGCATTGGATCTCCTTTCCCACATGTTGCTGCATCAAATTCAAGTAAATCTTTCTTAGCAACAGCATCTACAGAACCCCATAATTTTGGAGTTGTTGTTTCAAGAACAGGTCTTCTAACCATATGTTTAATTTCACCATTTTCTATAAGATATGCCTCTAGACCTACATACTTAGATTGATAGCGTCTATCATCTATATTCCACTCTGTGAAATCATTCATAAAAACACCCAATTTAATGTCTTCAGTCAATTCTTCAAATGAGAAACTACCTGGTGCTAAATATGTATTAGCCATTCGAGGAATAGGTTCTCTATTGAATCCAATAGCTCTAGCTGCAGCTGTACTTTGTGTTTCCATAAAAGCAGCACTTTCTCTATTATGCAACATCTCTTCAAAAATACCCTTTCGGTGGAGATATCTTGGACCAGCTTTTATTCCTTCATCGTCATAAAGATAGAAACCATAAGAACCTTCTAATGTAGGATCATCAATAATCGTTACATGTTCAGATCCAATCCTCTCGCCAATCATTTCTTGATTGAGATAGCTTTCACCAGCTTGTGCACCTTCTCTTCCTAAAATTCGATCTGCTTCAGAAGGATGACCAGTATTCTCATGTGCGCAGATTCCAATAACATTTGGACCCACAACATAATCTATAGTCCCTTTTGGAGCTTCTTTTGATTCAGTAACAATCTTCCCCAAAGTTTTAGCTTTATTTTCTATATAATCATTAATATTCCAGAAATCTAACGCCTCTAATCCACCAGCTTTACCTTTCTGAATAAATGTCTGTTCTTTTGAACCTGTATTAGGATTAACTGCAACTATTAAACCAAATAACTGAAGTAAATCTATCTCACTCTCAATTCTTGCTCCTTCATTAGTTACAATTAATTTCTTTTGTGTTTGATCATTCATAAAGAAGTATCTAAATGGAATAACAGCTCCTGTCTGTAATTCAGAAACTATCTTGTCAATTGATAACAGTCTCTCCATTTTTTCTTCTGGATTTACTTCAAATGGTCTTTTGCCATTTACACCCTTTGACTCATATTTGGCTTCATGAACTTCTTCATCACTAAATTTTATTTTCTTTGTTCTCCTCTTCCCTGATAATTCTGCCATTTTTGTAGCAAAGGCAACAGCTATTTTCATTTCTTCTTTTGTCATCTCATTGAAACTAGCAAAACCAACTCCTCCATCCTTAAGAACCCTGATCCCTATACCTCTACTTCTGTTTATCCCTCCCAGCTCTGGAACACCATTCTTAAGAATACTTACATTTCCTCCAAGTTTTTCATATCTTGCTTCAATATATTTAGCTCCTAGTTTGCTCCCTTCATCTATTGCTTTTTCAACCAAATCATATGGATCTGAAGTCATGAACAAAACTCAAACTAGAAATATTTAAAGATATTCAAAAATAGATTAAATAACAAAAATTTCACTTCTTTTGGTAGAGATTAGGAGGTTTAATTCTAACCTTTTCTAGATCAATATAATATTCTACAAATTCTTTTACTAGTGCTGCTACTTCAATTCCTTGAGCCATTGGAAGATCATGTTTTGCATCTGGTAGAATAATCAAACGAGAATTACGTAACAATCTTCTAAGTTTTTTTGCATCTTTTACTGATGTTAAATAATCCTTCTCACCTGTCATTATCAGAATTGGATTTTTGATTTCGCTTAATTCTATGTTTTTCTTCCATTCAAATACAGTATTTAATAATGCTTTTCTGCAAACAAAGTAAGGAGTCTTTTTGAGATGTTCTTTTTCTAATTCGAGAATTCTCTCATCTGTTTTTTTTGAGGTTACAAAAGAAGATGCAAACTCTATGAGTAAATTTTTGATTCTTTCATCCATTGAAGTTAATATCAAAGGTACAAATTTTGGAAACGGTTCTCTAAAATCAGTTGCACCTGAAAGAATGATTGCAGTTTTAATCTTATGTTGATTTTCTCGTAAATAATTTAGTACAATAGATGTCCCCATTGAATGACCAAGTAACACTATGTTAGAATTATCATAATGATTAACAACTTGAGATAATTCATTTGTGAAGAGTTCTAAATCATAACTGTCTTCATCTATATCAGATTCTCCATGACCTTTGAGATCATATGCTACAACACGAAAATATGGATTTAGTAGCTTTAGAAGGAATCTGAAATTTAAGGCATTAGAACCCCACCCATGAACACAAATAATGGTATAGTCATGGAGAGGATTCTCATCGATTTCTATAAGACTAATATTATACCAAAAATCCTCTCTTCGTATGCGAAGTTTTTTCCTCTTATCAACAAATGGATCATACTCTAATATGATATCCATTTCTTGGTTTTTAGAGTATCGTACATCCATCATTCCAGTTCAAAGTTAACTAGCTTTCAAACATTTATAAAACTAGCCAAATAAAGAGTTAGGAATATTTAAACGCTTTGTGTGGTGTTTTACACTTGTTATAAAAAATGTAAAAAAACAATTTTTAGTAAACGCAAAATCTTATATTTTTTAATTAATTTTCTCTCTCATGCTATCACCAGTAGTAATGGGATTCTTAGCGAGTCTATTTTCAGGAGGAGCAACAGCATTAGGAGCACTTCCTGTTCTGTTTATGAAGAAAAGACCTAAACATGAATTAGTAGATTTTCTACTCTCAATAGCTGCAGGAGTTATGATTGCGGCATCTGCGTTTTCTTTAATAATCCCTGCCTATGAAGAAGCAACACTTACATGGAATAATTGGGGTTTATGGTTAGTTGTTCTTGGGATCTCCTTAGGAGGATCACTAGTTTTCGCAACAGATAAATTGTTAGAAAGATTCTCTCCAAAATACTTGACATATGGTGATTCAATTACTGCTGAGAAATCTCACCGAGGTGTATTAATTGCATCAGCTATAATTATTCATAATATTCCTGAAGGTTTAGCTGTTGGTGTAGCATTTTCAATTGCTGGAGGAGAAAAAATCGGTATCGTATTAGCAATCGCAATAGGATTACAAAACATGCCTGAAGGTTTAGCAGTAGCCATTCCTTTTTTGGAAGGAGATATGTCAAGATGGAAAGTTTTTCTGATTGCACTAGGTTCAGGAATTGTTGAACCCATAGCAGCTTTGATTGGTGGATTATTAGTTGGTGTTTTTCATTCTATAATACCTGTTGCACTTGCAATAGCTGCAGGTGCTATGATTTATATCGTAATGGTAGAATTAATACCTGAAACACTGTCTCATGGAAACAAGTATATTGCATCTTTAGGGATTTTCATTGGATTCCTAATCCTTATTATTATGCAATATTCCCCAATTTTCGGATAATTAGAATATATGAGGAATCCATTCTATTAAAGGTGTAATAAGTCTATCAAATAAATCGAACAAGAAATATCCACTTATACCAACTAAACTCCCTAAGATTATTCCTCCAAAAATATCTACTAAATAATGTATTTCTAAAGCAATTCTAGCGAAACCAACACCTAATCCCCACAATAAGAAAAACCATCCTATTTTTGGATAAAACAAAGTCATCATCATTCCAAAACACATAGCTCTTCCAGTATGACCACTAGGAAAACTATATTCATCAAAGGGTGTTAGAAACTTCCCAGATATGTCATTTCTTGGTCTAGTTCTTTTTATAGAGATTTTTATCAATCCTGAAAACATGGCATTTATTCCTATCATGATAATTTGTAGAAGATTTTCTGATCTACTCATGAAAAGTTCAAAGATAAAAAATAATATTGAAGCCATTATCCATGGTTGAGCATTTCCTGATAGAGCTAAAAATTCTACAAACTTTATTCTTTTGGAAGAAAAAGCTACAATTTTTTTAGTAGTTCTCTTATCCCAGTGAGAAAGTCTCTGTAGAATTTTAGCCATAGGGTTTTGGCATAAATGTAATTTATAAGATTTTTCATTTTGTCTGTGGTTTTTTAGAAGTTGAAAACATAAATCTTATAATAGGATTAAATCGTAATTGACCCATGGAAAAAGATGCTCTAATAATGCAATTGCGACAAATGATTGAGATTAAAGAGAAAATAGGAGAACTGTTAATGAATGTAGATTGTTGTCCTACAAACTCACTACTAGAATCTCTTTTTCATGGAGTAGGACTAGACGCAAAAAAGCATGCAGAGATTCTAAGAGGTTTACTTGACAGGGCTCAAGGACTTAATAAACCATTAGAGGAAGAAAGAAAAGACAATATTTTAGATACTATATCCAAAGTTTTGGAATTGGAATGGAATATCAGAAATCAAGTTCGCAATGCAGTTGACCGAGTAGTAGATGATAAAACTAAGAAAGTCTTAACCTCTATCTTAGGGGATATTCAGAGACATGAAGTTACTCTTAAAGATCTTCAAGAGTTTATTGAAACAATGACTGTTGAAGAAGAAAAAGTACTTGACAAAATTTGGAAATACTCAATTAAATTCGATGAAGATGAAGCTTAGCTGCTTAATTCCGTTTTCTTCTTTAGCAGAAATAGTTAAAAAGTGATAAGTAGATTTATCTTAAATTCGGTGATTAGTTGTCATTTTCTCCCATAATAGAAGAAGTTGCTAAAAATCTTAAATGTAAACCAGAGGATATTAAATTCAAAAAAGATTTAGATGGAACTTCTACTGCTAGAGTTTCTGAAATAACTTGGGGAAAAGAAAAAGTTGGTATTCTCAAACAAAACACAACTAAAATTGAATGGCTTTTCTATTCTAAAATTGCTAAGAATTACAAAGTTCCAGCACCTTCTCCAATTGCTGTATCTAAATTAAGCGATATTCCATGGATTCTAATAGAAAAGATACATCGTGGAGTTCATCCTAAAAAATGGGAAAAAAGCAATATTGAAAGAGCATTAAAAGAATTAGCCCAATTTCATTCTCAATTCTTTAGTAGAGAAGAAGAGAAGGAATTTGAGCATTTCCCAAAACTACTAACAAAGGATTGGGATAAAACAAAAGACAAACTAATCAAGGATTTGAACAAAGCAATTAACATTGCTACTCAATACAAAGGAAAAACTCCAGTTACCAAAACAGAATTTGAACAAATAAAAAAGAAAATCAAACAAGAAACATTTCTGAAAGATTTTCTCTCCGTTGGTACAACTTTACTTCATGGTGGAACATGGTGTTACAACTTCATGCAATCTGCAAAGTGCTCCTGTCTTCTAGATTGGAAAGAATGTTTCTTTGGCCCTCCTGGTTGGGAAATTTTACATTTTTATGATCTTCTTCATTTCAATGTGGATGGTATAAAAATAAATTTGAGAAGTCTTCCTGTGACTCTTGATGATCTTATAAAACTATACTTAAATGAATTGAAAAAGAAGAAAGTTACTATTAAAGCAAGTGATTTCAGAAAAACGATTAAAGCAGCGATACCATTTCATTTTGCTCGACAATGGGCTCCAATTTTGAAACCTGATGTAATCTATCTTCATGGTGGAAGATATTTTATAGCAAGAACTCTTAGATTACTTCCCTCCAGAAAAGATATAAGACAACATTACAAAGATTTACTTGCGTTTGGAGACTAGCTTCATTCTAATCAATGAATGCTTAATAAAACTTTTAAGTTGAGGAAAATCTTCTATTCTAATATGAGTATATTTACAGATATACAAATAAAACTGTGTTCAGAAGATAAAAAGAAAAAAAAACCTCCAGATGAGGAGCTAGTTTTTGGTAAAACGTTTACAGATCATATGTTTTTTATGGAATATAAAGATGAAAAATGGAGTGATCCTAAAATTATTCCTTACCAATCATTTGAGATGGATCCAGCAACAGCTGTTTTTCATTATGGTCAAGAAATCTTTGAAGGCATGAAAGCCTTTCGACATCCTGATGATACAATCCATTTGTTTAGACCTTATGAAAATGCTGAACGTTTTAATCTCTCTGCAGACAGAATGAGTATGGTAAAAATAAACAAAGACTTGTTTGTAACAGCTATAAAAGAATTAATTCGAGTCGATAATGAATGGGCTCCAAGGGCACCAGGAACGACGCTTTATATTCGTCCAACAATGATAGCATCTGAAGTTGCTTTAGGAGTGCATCCTAGTTTAGAGTATTATTTTTACATTATATTAGCCCCTGTTGGACCTTATTTCAAGGAAGGTTTCAAACCTACTAAAGCATACGTGGCAAACGCCAATGTAAGAGCTGCTCCAGGTGGAACTGGAGAAGCAAAAACAGGTGGAAATTATGCTGCAACTCTTCATGAAGCTAGAATAGCTCAATCAAAAGGATACCCACAAGTAATATGGTTAGATGCTGTTGAGAAGAAGTATGTTGAAGAAGCAAGTGCTATGAACATTATGTTTGTTATAAACAATGAAATATACACACCACCATTAGATGGAACCATTTTGAGAGGAATAACAAGAAAATCTGTTCTAGAATTAGCAACAAATTTAGGATATAAAATTCATGAAGAACAATTAGATATTAACAAAGTTGTTAATGAAATTGAAACTGGAGAATGTTCTGAAGCATTCTTTGTTGGTACTGCAGCTTCTATAACTCCTGTCAGTGAGATACTATACAAAGAGAAAGAATATAAAATTAATGATGGACAAATTGGAAAAATTACACAACATCTTTATGATGAACTCACTGGAATACAATTTGGAAAGAAGCATGACCGATTCAATTGGATGATTAAAATAAAGTAGCTCTTAAGAGAAAGAGTTAATTATTTTATTCCAATTTTACTTTTGTGACATCTATTAATGAAATAACAAAAAAAATAATAGAATTTAGAGATGCAAGAGAATGGAAAAAATATCATACTCCAAAAAATCTTGCATTATCTTTAATAGTAGAAATCGGAGAACTCTTTGAATTAATTCAATGGCAATCTGAAGATGAAATAAAAAATCAACTTGAAAGAATAAAGAAACAAACTGAAGAAGAGATCTCAGATGTCGCTATATATCTATTCCTTTTATCTCATGAATTAGGAATTGATTTAGAAGAAACTATTCCAAAGAAAATAGAAAAAAATTGGTTGAAATATCCAGTTGGTTCTCTCTCTGAAGATAAAATAAAATGGGGAAAAAGTGAAAGAAATTAAGTAATTAAAGCTCCCCAACGTTTTGTAAAAACATATGTTCTTATTCTCCCACCAGCGTCTTCTTTTACATCAAAGAATTTCAGTTCTAACTTGTCAGCTATCTTCTCCATATGAGTTAAAGGTCTTGCAATATTTTTTCTAAAAACTTTGCTTTTTATTGTCTTGAAAACTTCTTTAGTTAAGGATATAGGCATTAGAAAAGGTGATTTTGGATAATACTCTCCAACAACAATCATCTGTCCATCCTTAGCTAAGATTCTCTTACATCTTGAGAGTAGCTTTTCTTGATCTTCTCTTGATAATCTTTTTAGTGCAAAGATTATAATGACATTTAGAAAAGTATCAGTAATATCAGATATCTTTTCAAGGAAAAATGGTTTCATTTCCAGTTTTTCCAGAATCTTCTTATCTTTAACCTCTGTTTTAGGACTTACATAGGATACAGAAGATTCTCTAGCAGTCACTTTTATTCCGTTTTCTGCCATTCTTTCTGCGAATTTTCCAATTTTTTCACCAATAACCAGGGTTGGTCCTTGTTTTAATTTGCTAAAAATCCAATCATAAATATCAGGAAGGAAAAGATCTATGTTGACTGTTTCCTTCAATTTTTTTGAAACAGCTTGAAAAGAATCAGATAATTGTTGTTCTATCTTCTTGGCACCTGTTAATTCTTCTTCCTCTTCTGTTTTTTCTATTTGAGGGATATCCTCTATGGATGGTTGTTCTTCCATCGTTATCACTTTTGGATTTTCATCTGCCATTCAAAAGTTGCATCAATTATTTCATTCTTTGAGGGTAAATCTTCCTCTTTAGTTCTTTTCAGCATTTGACAGAATTTATCAATTTCATAGAAAACAGAACCTGAAATACCAATTGTCATTAGACTGTCTTTGGTTTTTGTTAGAATAGCAATTATATCCCCAGCATTTTCAAGAGATACTTGAGGTAGTAATGTCAGTCTTTCTCTCAATTTAACTAATTCTTCTTCTGGATTTAAACTAATTGTAACAGTTGTTGAAAATCCTTGTTTAATCATTTCCAAAACTTTTCCTTCAGCTTCTTCCAAAGAGTTCACGACATTATTATTATAATAATAAGTTGCCAGTCTAACAGCTATTTGTTTTAAACCTGCTTCTAAGTCATGTTCTGACAAATCAGGAATATTGTGCAGTAAACCCATTCTAATAAGAATAAGATCTCTGTTCTTCTTAGCGTAATTCAATTCTTGCTCAGTAATTTCTTTAATAGTGTGTAATCTTTTAATAAGAGCTGAAAAGCTTTCTAAATCCATATTAACTATGTCTTCTCTAGTTAGAAAAGGTTTGATTTTTTCAATAATCTTCTCCCAAAGAAGTTCAGATTCTTCTTCGAATCCTGCGCTATTTAGGGAACTCATAAGAAGTTTATATAAAGAAAACTATTAAATTTTATGTTAGAATTTCAGAATCTAAGCAAAAAAATCATTTTTTGATTGCTTTCTTCGTAAATCTTTTATTACTGCTCGTATACATTAACAATCATGACTGTTTACCAAGTAGTAAGGAAAAGACTGAAACCATTAAAAGAGCCTTATAAATTCAAAAATGGCGATGTTTATCTATTAGTAACAACTACTAACATCTGGATCTGGTTGGGGAGTAAATCCTATTGTGATGATAAAGCTGTAGGAGCTTGGACAGCTAAAGTTATTGAAGAAGAAAATAAGGATTTATTAATCAAAACAATTGTTGAAGGAGATGAACCTCAAGAATTCAAGGATTTAGTTAGCTTTGAAGTAGTTGAAGGTGATACTCCTGGTTTCTTGAAACACTTTGAGAAAAAAGAAAATATCGATTACAGACTTCTACAAATCATTCAAAAACCAGATGGAGCAATTGAAACTGTCGAGGTACCAATAAAAGCTAAAAATCTAAAATCAGGTGATTCTTTTGTCTTAGACGCATGGGATGAAATCTATGTCTGGATAGGCAAAAAGAGTCAAGTTAGAGAAAAATATGAAGCTGGAAAAATAGGCAGAGCTCTTGATGTAGAAAGAAAAAGAAAACCAGTAATTTTTACAATTGAAGAAACACAAGAACCTAAAGGTTTCAAAAAGATGATTGATGAGATAGCAAAGAGAGACAAAGAACTCGAAAAGCAGAGAAAGTAGTTGTCATATTTTTTAATATTTTTCTATATTCATTTTTTTATGTTAAATTATGTTTAAAGAAGTTTAAAAGTAAAATAAACTAGTTATTGGTACATAATCCTAATTTTTCGTACAAATGCCTTAGTGTTGCTGATTCATGGCTTTCTGTATGATTCTGGAGCTGTTTTATAGTCAAATTTTCTCTAAAGAGTTTTTGTCGGATTTAAATCGTCTAGAAAATACTAAAATTCATTTAGATACTTTTATTTATAGCAGTTTCAATACTGAAATAATGCCTTCAAAAAAAGCAGATGTTTCTATAAAAACTGATGATTTAATCAAGGATTTTCAAATACCCAAAGGTGAGGATGTTAAGGTTTTAACTGGAGTTAATATGGAAGTTAAAGCTGGTGAATTTATAGCAGTAATGGGACCATCAGGAAGTGGAAAATCAACTTTACTTAATATTTTGGCGACATTAGAACCTTTAACTGCAGGAGAGGTAGTAATTGGAAATTTCAATTTAGAAGACACTTCTTACAAAGATCAATTAGAAATAAGAAGATCACATTCTTCTGTTGTTTTTCAGAGCTTTGCATTAATACCATACTTAACAGCTTTAGAAAATGTTAAACTTCCTATGAAATTAAGAAAAATACCTGAAAAAGAAGCTGAAGAAAAAGCAGTTAAGTACCTTGAATCTGTTGGATTGTATGGAAGACTAAATCATCTCCCAGAGGAGCTCAGTGGGGGGGAACAGCAACGTGTGGCGGTTGCTCGAGCTTTAGCACATGATCCTAAAATAATCTATGCTGATGAACCTACAGGTAATTTAGACACTTTCACAGGTAGAGAGATTATTCATCTTTTCAAACAATTAGTTAAAGAAAAAAACATTACAATTATTATGGTCACTCATGATTCTGA
>JAEOTE010000072.1 GCA_016839945.1 Candidatus Heimdallarchaeota archaeon
TGTGTTCATATCCATCCTTCAATAAGAAGCAAACCGATCCAAAACTATCTAAGGACATGAATGCTGTTGTATCACTTGTTACAACAGGGAGAAGCATAAGATCATCAGCTAGCATAAAATTAAGACAACCCCTTGCAGAACTAGTTGTAATAGCCCCATTAGGTAAAGAGAATCTAATTGAAGAATACAATGAAGTTCTACGTGAAGAACTTAATGTGAAGAAAGTATCTCTTCAAGACACCTCAGATGAGCTTGTTAAATATTTAATAACTCCAAACTTTAAATCCTTAGCTCCTAAAGTAAAATCTGCTATCAATGATATAAAGACACAATTGAGTAAGTTAGATCCTAAGGTAGCAAGTGAATATGTCAAACAACTATCCGAAAACAAAGAAATTTCTTTGAATGTTAATGATAAGAAATACACTTTAGCTCCTGAAGATGTTAATTACAAAATTGAAGTTCTGGAAGGTTTTACAGGTGAAGAATCTGAAGGATATCTCTTATTATTCAATACCACTATAACTGAAGAACTTAGACAAGAAGGATATGTTAGAGACATAATACGAAGAGTACAAACAATGAGAAAAGAATTGGATCTTGAATATACTCAGAATATACTTCTTACCATCGAAACAGATGATTTTGGAAAAATAGCTGTAGAGAACCATTTGGATTTCTTAAAAGAAGAAACATTGAGTAAAGAACTTAATTTCGCTAAACCTACAGAGGGTCACATAAAACATTGGGAGTTTGATGATTACAAAGTAACTATTGGAGTTGTCAAACAATAATTTTTCTTTTTTATTTTTGCTCAAATTAACAAAGTAAAAAAAGCATTTTTAAAAAACTATTAAAAGAAAAAGGATACTAGTTATATGTGGCGATGATTTAACCGTCCCAGACAGATATATGATGAACTCACGACGAAATGAGCCACCATATTCTTCATTTTAAAATAAACATCCATTCACGAAAATATAAAGTTTTAATTAGTCTTCTTCAAATAGACTTTCGTGAATAAAACTAATCCCAATTCAATTGAAATTCTCTTTCACCAACCTGGGCATTTGAAGGGTGTTACAAGAATACTACAATCAAATGATTTTCTTTTTACTGGTGGTGATGATGGAAGAATTTGCATCTGGGATTTATATCTAAAGAAGGAGGTTGCATGTCTCTATGCTCATAATTCTGCAATAAGTGATATTCAAAAACTAAATGGATTGAATATAATTGCTACTTCCTCAAAGGAATTAGAAATAAAACTATGGTCACTTGATGATTTTAATCTTTTAAGTTCAAAAAAAGCACATTCAACAGCAATTATAGGAGCAAAACCTTGGAAAAATCGACTTATTAGCGCAGGTCGCGATAACATGCTAAAAAAGTGGGTTTTAGAGGAAAATAATCTTGTAGAAGAAGCTAGATTAAAAATGCCTGATATGGATAATTTCTTTATATTCGATGATTGGATAGTGATTTCAAATCATGATGGTTTAGTTAGTATTCTTGATGCTAATGATTTCAATAGTACAAAATATCTTAAAATAACAAAATCCATTGTAATTAAGGCAATAAAGAAAGCATCTAATTATATCAAATCATTCCATAAAAAAGATCCTCATAGCTTATTGTTAAATCTGGCAAGAAGAAATGGCTTCCCTTTAACTTCTTTTAAGATACTGGATGGTTACATTATATTTGGGCACCAGTTTGGATTAGTTTCAATTTGGTCTAAAGAAAGAATGAAACTTATTGAAACCTTCTTTGTTCATGATAAACATATAACTGGAATTGAGGTAGTAGACAATATCTTGTTTACAACAGCTCTCGATTTAAGTGCTTCAATTTTTGATTTAGAGAAAAAAGAACTTCTAAAATATGAAAAATTCGCATCTCGTCCATTATCACTTCTGAAAACAGAAAAAGAAGATTTGGTTGTAGGTTTGGAATCAGGCAAAATTCTCATGTTGAATCAGAAACTAGAAATGATAAATGAGCAGGACTCCATAGTAGGAATATCAAGTGCTTGTATATCACCAAAACATATAGGAATTTCTTTCAATAATGGAGATGTTGCCATATACAACCATAAATTTGACTTGATTCACAGAAAAAAACTTCATGATAAATCAGTTATTGGGATTTATTATTTCAAGAACCGCTTCATATCAGTAGGAGAGGATAATAAAATCTCTTTTTTTAATGAAAAACTAGAAGTAATTAAGAACATGATACTATCTACAAAGACCACCAATGTTTCACAAGCAAAACAGTATATTACTTTAACTTCAAACCAAGTTCTTGACTTGAATAAGGATGAGATTATCAAAGGAGAGATCTCTAGACAAACTGAAAGGGAATTCAATTCTCTAGATATTATGAGATTTAAAATAACGATTGGAGACTTGCTGATTGAATTAAACATTGATCCCCAAGACACTAATTCTATTTTCAAGTTTCAGGAATTCTATGGAGAGGAATTGTTTGATTCCATTAGAAAAATAGCAGATTCCATAATTCAAACACCCTATTACAAGAATTCTTCATCATCTGTTATTTCATCTGAGAAAGCATAAACTATTCATATTTTTCGAATACAACATTAGAATTATCCAACCATCCAGACCTCAAGATAGGATCTGTATAATCTTCAATGAAAACTACACGTTTGATTCCTACATTAATAATTGCCATTGTACAATTACTACAAGGTCTTGTTGTTGTATAGAGAGTTGTTCCTTCAGGACTAAATCCAGCTGTTGCAGCCTGTAATATTGCATTCAGTTCTGCGTGTACTGCAGGACATAACTCATTTTTTTCTCCGGATTCTTCAAATAATTTAGTACAATTTTCCTCACTGCAATGTTCTATTCCTCTTGGAACCCCATTATATCCTGTAGACACAATTTGCCGTTTATCATTTACTAAAACTGCTCCTACTTGTCTTCGGATACAAGTTGACCTAGTTTTTACAATTTCAGCAATTTGCATAAAATAATCGTCACATGTAGGTCTGGAAATATTACTATTTCTTGTTACTTCTTTCTCTGACATTCCAGATAAAAACAAAATTAGTCTTTAATCAACATTATGGTTATAACTTCCTAGAGAATCAAGGTATTCCTTTGCTTTTCTGATTATACCACTCACATATAATGGGTGCAGAATTATCTCATGATCATTAATGCTAGTTATAAACGCTAATGCAATCATTAATGAAGATAAAGACCGACTATTGCATCTAATTAAACCACTCTGCATGTCATCACTAAAAAACTCAAAATACAAGCCTGCTTCTGTTGTTCCTTTTAATCCGAAAAGTTGTTTATATTTCTCCCATACTGCATTTTTCAAAATTGAGATATCATCTATTATGGTTTGTGAAATTACCTTAAAAACAACATATCTATCACGTTCAATAACAGTCATCTATGAAACCCCCTTACACCCTCAAAGAGGTAGGAATCATCAAGTTTAATCACGTTTTTTATTAAGTTTGAAAACTGATAATCGTAAGTGTTTTTTTTCGTTTTGTTATAAGGAATACCTAGAAATTCACCTATGCAACGCATTTGAGAACTATTTCGAAGTTGATAAGGAGTAGAAGGATTTGCACTAAAAATAAAAGGAGTATTATACGATTTTATTATTTTCAACATCTTTTTACTGTTTCTAATAACAGTGCTGAGTTCCTGTTCAGTCTTAGTTTCTAGCAAAGGGGAAATAACAAATTCAAAATATTTATTGGATTGTTTCATTACTGAACAGAGTGCTTTATCTATAACTTGGCTATTGTAACTTGCATCTAGAATTATATAATCGATTCTTCTGTCTTGTGCAGCCCATTTAAGGACTTTTTTATCATTAGTTTTCAAGCATATAATTTCATATTGTTTACGAAGCTCTGAAAGAAGTTTTTTTACTGAAGCAATGGTACCTTCTTCTATTGTCTTTCTTGATCCAATAACTATTGCTTTTTCCTTTTCCAGATATGAAAATTTAATTTGATCTGCAATATCTTCAAAACTAAATGCTTTCTTGTTCAATTTTTTATAGATATCTTGTAAGGATAAGAATTGGTAATTTTCATTGTCAGAAGATTGAAGAATTTTTTTCTTATCAGAGATCGAGAAATCATTAAAAATTAGAAGAGAAATACTTAATTTTAAAGCCATGTCAGCAAAATCTTTAACCTTATACTCGTAGCACATGGAAACATAATTTTCGCAAGATAATAATTGTTTTCTTTTGCTTATGACTTCCTTTTGCATAGATTCTCCTCTAATAGCTACAATTCCTTATTTCTAGTTTCTTCAAAAACTTTCTTACTTAACACTAATTCGTTAAAGATTTCTTCAAAGAAAAACATTAAATAGCTAAATTCAGAGAATGCTTAAAATCTACAAGCCAAAAATTAATAAACAGCTTAAGGAAACTCTCCTTCATTAGTATAATAATAAAGATAATCCTTCAATAATATGGAGAAGCACGGAAAATGAGCATTTATGAAACACTCTGGAAAGACGAGAAAAACAGAACATTACTTATTGGTTCTATAGTTACAATAGCTTGTATTATTCTAGCCATTCTTTTTGCAATGGTAGATCAAAGAACAGCCCCAAATTGGATAAAAGGTCTTTATTATGATTTAAATGACCCAGAACCTCCTTACAAGGTAGGCTTAACCATAATTGAGATGATCCTCATTTCAGTTCTCTATTTCTTCTTATTGATATCCCTCGCAACTTATAGTGAGATTAGAGCAAAATTACCCTCCTGGGGTACAATATTAATCAGTGCTATTATAACCATTTTATTTACATGGTTTATAACTTCGCTTCATCCTGCTGGTCCAGCACTTCCAACGAATTTTACAAGTGGAATGCAATGGACAATTTTTGGAGTACTTATAGCTTTTATGTTTCTATCTGTAATTTATATTTTTATGACTGAAGGACCAGAAGAAGAGAAGAAGAAAAAATAAATAAAACAGATTTTTTCTTTAAGAAGAAACAACTTCGGTTATAAGTTCCTCAAGTGGTTTGCTTCCTTTTTTCGATACTTTCATATTAATTTGGTAGGAGATTTCTGATATTGTATTTCCCCTTACTGCCTTACGAACTCGTTTCCCTTTTCTAGGTACACGATAACCAGTTCCTCCACTAAGAAGATATTTTCTTCGTCCAACCCCATCTATACTTCTTCTATGAGGGAAACCATCTTTATCACTTCCTCCTGTGATAATAAACTCATAATTTGGTAAACCTACCAGATTACCTTCAACTTTATCTCCAATTTTTAATCCTATTAATGAGGTAGCTTGAGCTTCCCTTACGATTTTGGTATGACATTTACCTTTGTCATCTCCGATATTAAGTTTGAATTCTAGTTGTCTTGATTCTCTTGACATTCTTAACGCTCCTCAAAGTAACGCTTAAGGCTGATACTATTTTATGTTAATTATTAGCCATGTGAACTGTTTTTAATAGTTTTCATATTTAACAAAATAGAAAGTATATGAAAAAGCATTTAAAATGTTACTTGATTTTGAGTAGGATTATTCAGCCAAATTTAAATACTTGATAGCTAAAATATACCCAGACTAGTTTAGGTGCGTATATGGCTCCACAACCTATTAACATCACCAGCAGTTCTGAAGCTTCTTTACCTAGATGTCCAGATTGTAATTCAACTAAACTAACTTTTGATTCTACAAGAGGTGAAATTTGTTGTGGTATCTGTGGACTTGTTGTAGAAGATTCATACATAGATCAAACTGCAGAATGGAGAGCATATACAAAAGAGCAGCACATTAGAAGAGCAAGGACAGGAACACCAAAGAGTCTGTTATCTTATGATCACTATGGAACATTAATTGATTACTCAAATAAGGATATTTTTGGAAACTCACTATCTCCTGAAAAAGCTAGTCAAATGTTTAGACTAAGGACTCTTCAAAGAAGAGCGGTTCTTCAATATGGAACAGAAAGGAACTTACTAAGAGCCCTTAATGAAATAAAGAGAATCAGTAGTCAACTCAATTTAACTGTAAAAGTTCGTGAAACTGCGGCAATGATTTATCGAAAGATATTGAAAACTGGTTTGGTTAGAGGAAGATCCACAGAAGCGTTGGTTTCTGCTGCTTTGTACCTTTCTTGTAGGCTTCACAAGCAACCAGCTAGTTTAGAAGATGTTGCGGATAAAACTAGATTGAATAAAAAGAAACTAGCTAAGAACTTCAGATTGCTATTAAAACATTTAGACTTAAAAATGCCTTTAGCAAGTCCAGAGAGCAGTATTGCTAAATTTACTTCAGTTTTGAATTTTCCACCTAAAGTATTAACTGATGCACAAACAATTTTATCTCAAGCAAAAAGTGCAAAAATAACAGTTGGTAAAAATCCAAATTCTCTTGCAGCAGCAGCTTTGTACATAGCAGCATTGCAAAACAAGATTAAATGCCCGCAGAACGAAATTGCCAAAACATGCCAAATAACAGAGGTAACATTGAGAAATAGATATAAAGAATTTGTAAAAGTTTTAAAACTGAAAATTCATTTAACCTAATTAATGTTCATGAACTTTATCCATTGTAACATCTTTTACTTCTGCAATAGATTGTAATATATCTTTGATTTCATCAAGATCCTTTGTTAGATTTTTTTCTTGGAGAAAACCTTCCCAAAAGCATCTATTTTCAACTAAACACAAACCAGTACTATATACAACTTTAGTTGCAAATTCCGAAATCTTATGCATTATTTTAGCAACTATTTCAGGTGTAAGCGGAAAAATTTGAATGCTCAATTTGAATACATCTGAAGCTACAGGAAAGAAATACAAAGCTCTTGCATTCATAGAATAGATGCTTAAGATACTATTAGATTCAGACATTTTAGATAATGCAGAAAGCACTTTATCATCAATTTTTATTTGTTCAGAGGATCTATATATTACAGAATGAGTTAGTTCTTCCATAGGAGCACCATTAGTAGTAATATCATATATGGCTTTTTCTGCCAGTTCTTTGTTTACTATTACGTCAAAGCATTTAAACTCTTTCCTAGTCCAATTTAGGAAAACTAAACTAAATATGTGAAATCGAAAGAAACTAATAAACCATAACTAAATTTTCATGAAATGGAATTATATTTCATAACTCACAATAAGTCCAAATATCTAGAAGCTGAAGAAATAGGAAGAGAATATTCAGTTAGTATCAAATTGTTTGATTTGGAATATGAAGAAATACAAGATAATAAACTGGAAACTATTGCTCTCATGAGTTGTAAAAGAGTTCTTCAGGAAAAACCAGAACTAAAAAACAAGAATTTTTTCGTAGAAGATGCAGGATTGTTCATTAAATCGTTAAATGGATTTCCTGGCCCATATTCTTCTTATATCTTTAAAACCATTGGAAATGAAGGAATTCTTAAATTAATGAAGGGAGAGGAAGATAGAAGATCACATTTCAAATCAGTAATAGCTTATCATTCCAAGAATGAAACTAAAATTCACACAGGAAAAACAGAAGGAAAAATAAGTCACGACATCAGAGGTGAAAAGGGATTTGGATTTGATCCTATTTTTAGACCTGATGAAAACGATATAACTTTCGCAGAGATGTCACTGGAAACCAAGAATTTATATTCCCATCGTCAAAAGTCACTTCGAGAATTATTAACCTCTATAGCAGCCTTCGCACGCAAGAAAATAGATGGTGAATAAAATGGCAAGAATGCACGCAAGAAAAAGAGGAAAAGCAAGTTCAACAAGACCTTATAGAAATCAAGCACCAGAATGGCTTTCTCATGATAAGAAATTTATAAACAAGAAAGTAGAGGAGCTAAGAAGAAAAGGTCTATCGACTAGCATGATAGGAGTAATTCTTCGAGACCAATATGGGATTCCTAATGTAAGAGAGGTTTTAGGCACTAAAATGTCTCACATTGTAAAAGAACTCAATCTAGAACCAAAATACCCAGAAGATATGGTGAATCTTGTAAAAAAAGCATCTAATCTAAGGAAACATCTTGAAGAAAATAAAAAGGATTTACACAGTAGAAGAGGTCTACAACTAATTGAATCAAAAATTCGTCGATTGGTTAAGTATTACAAAAAGAAAGGTATTTTTCCACCTGAATGGAAGTATGATCCTCAAACAGCAGGACTTTTGCTTTAGGTTGCGATATTTTTTTATTTTTCAAATTTTACCTTATTGTAAATGGTGATTACTATGTCATCTACAGAGATAACATTTGAGAAATACAAATCCATCAAAGAAAATGCAGAAGAAGTAGCTAATTATCTTACTAAATTGGAAGATAATTTACTTGTTATAACACAAGGCAATCCAGATGATTTATGTGCTGCTGGAATATTAATGAAATGTTTTCATGAAATAAAGTTAGGATGCCATACTATCATTTCAGATAACACAGCTACTTTATCAAAAAAAATAAAGAAACTTACTTATTCCAATATGCTTTTTATCGGCATCCATATAGACGATATTCCTTCTGAAATCTTAAAAGAAAAAAATGTGTATGTTATTAATCATAAACTAAGTCTTAAAGAAAAACGAAAAAAAATAGACGAAAACGTAAAAATCCTATCTCTTGAAGAAATCGATTTACCAGAAGAAGTAATATCTAATGCTGGTCTCACTTATTTTATTGCTTCTGGATTATTAGATGATTATCAAAAATTTTCAGTATTAGGGATTATTGGGGCTCTTTTCAAGAAACAAACAAACCCTAAAAATCAAGAATTAAATGGTCTAAACAAATATATTAGAGATGATGGTAAGGAAAAAGAATATCTCTCAATAAAAAAAGGTACTAGAATACCAGGCAGAGAGAGTCAACCTATACATTTAGCTTTAATGTATTCTTTAAATCCATACTTCCCTGGTTTGACAGGAAACGAAGGGGCATGCACAAAATTTGTTTCGCGTTTAGATATAAAGATGCGGGATCAAAAGGATAATTGGAGAACGATTTCTTCACTTACTTCAAAGGAAACAAAAGCACTGAATGATGCTCTAATTGCATTGCTTATGAAGAATGACTCACAACCAATAACTGATATCTACAAGTTGATTGGGCCGATTTACATTCTAAACAAAGAACAAGAAAATAATCAAACCCGAAATGCAGAAGAATATCTATGGCTTTTGGAAGGAGCTTGCCAGATGAAACTATATGGTTTAGCTCTAGCAGTAATCTTAGGAGACAGATCAAATCGATATGATAATCTTCAAAGAGAATTAAGCAATTATCATGGAAAGGCAACTCAGATAATTGAAGAGATATCAAATAATCCTGAGAAAATAGAGGATGAGGGACTATATCGTATTATAAACGGAAGTGATGTCTTCAAAAAGGAAAGCGCATTTCTTGTTATGAATGCATTAATTGAAAGTAGCACGATTCCAATAGATAAACCACTTTTCATGCACATAGAAGAAAAAAATTCCATAATTCTTTATGTTCGAGAATCACCAACTCAAATTCAGAGAGGTCATTTACTCTTGCACTTGTTTTTAGAGCTTGAAAAGGAAAAAACTGTTTTGGAATTAAGAGGAGATTTTGAATCTTTCATTGTTAAGATAGAAAAAGAAAATTTCAAGCAAGCTTTGAAGAAAATAAAAGAAAGCTTAGAGTATCAGCAGAAGGGTGTTAAAAAGAACACTGGAAAAACTGTTTCAAATGGTAGTGTTGAAAAGAAGTAGAAGATTATGAGTACTAGTAATATACAAGCAAAGATAATGATAACTTGTTCTAATGAAAAAATTTCTAAAATTATAACAAAAAGTCTAGAACCTGAAAACAAAGAACTTACTAAAACAGATATAGAAACAAAGACAGAAGCTGAAACTGTTATAATTAATATAAAATCTAAATCAAGCATTTCATCATTTAGACATACAGTAGATGACATAATACACACAATAGCAGTGATTGAGAAGGTTTACAATACTGTTAAAAATTGAAAATATCATTAATTCTTTTTGATATCTTCTTAATCATAATATTTAAAACCAAAAGAAAGAAGGAAAAACCAACATATTAGAGGTTAAGTCTTTGTCATCTCGTAGACCAACACGTAAAGGAAAAGGAAAAACCAAGGTTGTTGACAAATGGAAGGAAAAATCATGGTTTGAAGTCATGGCTCCAGAGTACATTGTTGAAAAATCCCTTGGAGAAACACCAGCTAGTGAACCTGAAAAGCTCTATGGAAGAGTTATTGAAATGGCTAAACTTGGTGTTGCTAATGATTTATATTATGACATAAATTTAAAAATAAGATTTAGAATAACAAGTGTCGAAGGCAATATTTGTAGAACAGAATTTGCTGGACATGAAGTTGCTAAAGAGCAAATAAGATCTCAAATTAGAAGAAATAGATCCAAAATAGAAGCTATTCAGAATGTGACTACAAAAGATAAAGCAAAATTAAGAGTATCATCAATAGTTGTTACTCCTATGAGATGTGGAACAAGCACTAAAAAAATAGTTCGACAAGCGCTTTTTGATATAATTACAAAAACAAGTAAAAAACAAAACTTTGTTAATTTTGCACAAAATATTGTAAATGGTTCTGTTTCTTTAGAAATGAAAGAAGCAGTAAATAAAATATATCCTGTTGTTTTAGTTGATGTGAGAAAAAGTAAGGTTTTGTCCTTACCAGATAAGAAAGGAGCAACTGCAGCTTCTTGATATCATTCTTTTTCTAACAATAACAGTAGATTTTCAGATTTTTAATAGTCATTTTGCTGTAGAAACAATTTTCAGAATGTCATTGTTTTTTAATTCATAATCAGCGCCTACACGCATACCAGAAGGAGCTAGTTGACCGTGAATGAAATTTGCTGCAAAATCAGTATGAATTTTAGCTGCAAAATCAATAGCTGTAGTTCCCTTTGGTACAAGAAAAGCATCAGGAAGAACGTTTCCCGATTTATCAGTAAGTTTTGAAGTATCTTCAACTGGATATGCTACAATCATATCTAAGAGCTTGAAAACAACGTAATCCAAAACATCTTGTACTCCAGTAGATTCATATTTCTCAAGTAAGTCTTTCTTGATTTTTTGTAGAAGAGCTTCTTTATTACTCCCAAGTTTCTCTTTATCAGTTATTTCGAAAGTAGATTCACCTATTGAGTAAGTAATTGTCTTACTTTCATGTTCTGATCGGAGAAAAACTTCTGCTAAAGCAGAAACAGGAAATACTTCTGTGTCAAGATTTTCTTTCATCTGAAGATATTTATTATGAGCTGTAGGTTGATCGATTTTATTCGCAACTATAACAATAGGTTTAGCTTTTTTACGTATAGTTGTTACTAATTCCTTTAATTTATCATCCCATGTTGAAGTATCATCATCAATCATTCCAACTTCTCTAATAGATTCCTCAACAACATGTTTTTTTATTGCTAATCCTGTTAATTTTTCATACAACAAAACAGAAAATTTTAACTTTTCTGCTGAAGCCTTTTTCTTCATCATTACATAATCTCTTTGTATAATTGCATAAATCCAAGCATCAATCTCTTCTTCTAGGAATTCTACATCAGCCATTGGATCCCAACTTCCTTTATCCACTTGGTTTCCTTCAGCATCTAATGATCCACTTGAGTCAACAACATGAATAAGAACATCTGCTTGGCGTAAATCATCAAGAAATTTGTTACCCAAACCTCGACCTTCAGAAGCTCCTGGAACTAAGCCTGCGACATCTAAAAATTGAACAGGAAGAAAACGTATTCCATCCTCACATCTTGAATTCTTTGGATTGTCAGTAACTCCATGCTCTTTGCACACACAGGGACTTCTAACATATGCTGTACCCCGATTTGGATCTATAGTTGTAAATGGATAATCACCAACTTTTGCACCTACCATTGTTAGTGCGTTTAGAAAAGTACTTTTTCCACAACTAGGTTTTCCTACTATACCAATTAACATTGATTAAAATTCAGATTACTTGAATAAAGGTTTTTTGCATTGTTTTTCTTCTATAAATTGAAGAAAAAATGGTTTCAATCTCAATCTTTTTTAGTTGATTTAGTTTTGTTTGAATTATGGAAAGAAAAAGACGGAAAATTGATGAATTCGAAGAGACAGAAAAAGAATTCAAAGAGCATTTTCCTGTACTTTACAGAGAAATAGCAGAAGGCGAGATAAATCTTGAAGAAGAAGAATCTCGCACTAAACTAGGATCTAAAAAATCAAGAAAATTTCAAGGGTATATGCCAGGAATAATCGACTTCATATGCCGTTGTAAAACAGAATCAGAAGCTCTTGAAATAATAGAATATATGTTAAGTAAGGGAGAGATTACTGAAGATTATGCTTTATCACTAAAAGAGCATTTGAAAGACAAAGGATTAGAATTTTTCGGAGAACATAGATCTCCAGGGTTCTATGAAAGAGCATGATTTGTTATAAAATAAAGAAAGAGAAGGATTATTTTTTATCCTCATCATTTATATTGTAAGCAATTTCACCATTGATAAAAGTTAACTTGTTTTTAGCATAGAAATTCTCTATTGGGTGATCGGACCAGATAACAATATCTGCATCTTTACCTACTTCCAAGCTCCCTATTCTATCTTCAGCATTTATCATTTCTGCAGCATTAATTGTTACTGTTTTCAAAGCTTCATTTAACGGTAAACCTTCCTTATAAGCCATGCAAGGTAGAATGGAAAAGTAACGAAGACGTGTAAAGGAATCACTTTGGATTGAAATCTTAACTCCTGCTTTCCATAATAAGTAAGGAGTTTCAAAAGTTATGTTTCGCAGTTCAACTTTCTCAAAACCAACTAGGGAGGGGCCAATTGAGCAAGGAACATCCTTCTTAGCAAGATAATCTGCAATTTTGTGCCCTTCAGTTGCATGGATTAAGACTAAATCAATACCGAATTCTTCTGTAAGACGAATAGCTGTTACAATATCATTTGTTTGGTGACAATGGAAGTTTAAAGGTATCTCTTTACTAAGAACTTTTACTAAAGTCTCTTTACTTAAATCTCGTTCTGGTTTTTCTGGAATTTTATCTCCATTTTCTTCTGCTAGTTTCTTTTTTAGCTCATACTCTTTCCATTTGTTATTATAATTTTGAGCTTCAACAAATGCTTTTCGAAAAACAGCTGCGGTTCCCATTCTTGTAGATGGGAGTTTCTTATCTGTTCCATATACTCTCTTCGGATTCTCACCAAGTGCTGCTTTTAGAGATGAGGGAGTATGTACCAAAAGATCATCAACAATCTTGCTTTTGCAGTATGTCTTTATAATTGAATTAGTTCCACCAATAACATTTCCACTACCCGGTCCTGTTTGAATTGTTGTAACACCACCTATACGTGCTTCTACTAGTCCAGGATCTTCTGGATTTATAGCATCTATTGCTCTTACTATAGCAGTATTGGGATCAGTCATTTCATTACCATCAAAACCAGCCCAACCTACAGAACCATCAAAAAGTCCTTGGTGAGTATGGGAGTCTATAAAACCAGGTAAAATATGATTTCCTTCAGCATTAATTATCTTATAATCTTCAGATACTGAAGCATCTCCTTCTAAAATTGCTTCAATTTTCCCTTCTTTTATAAGAATAGTACCTTTATCTATTATTTTTTCTTCTTTATTAACAGTGTAAATTTTCCCTTTTACAATTGCGTATTTCATCTTGGAAAAAACTCTTCTAGGATAATTTTTAAACTGATTCCTTGGGATATATTCGAAATTTTAAGTATTTTTCTTAAATTTACGTTAATAGTCCTCAATTAGGGTAGAGTTTAAAAATCGAAAAGTATGTTTACCTTCAGTGAGTAATATGACTGTTAACCTTATTGACAGATTGAAAGAATTTGGTAAAGATATGAAAGACTGGGAAGAAATGAAAACAAGCGTAGAAGGAGTAATCATAACTAAAATGCCTACAAAAGGTGATGATCTTAATTTTGGATTGAAAATTATTCCTATGAGTAAAGATGGGAAACCATTAAAACGAAGAGAAAAGGCATTGTTTATCACTTCCTTAGAACAATGGGAAGCTTTCAAAGAAATCTTCAATGATCCCAAGGGATTTGACTTAATATCAAATATCGATAATTTAAGAGGACCAAGAGCTCAAGAAAAAGAAGAAGAATCAGAAGAAGTTTTTGAAATTTAACTTATTTGAGTTGAATCAAAATATGAAAGCTGTTCTCTTTGCTGCAGGAGAAGGCCTAAGGCTTAGGCCTTTAACAGATAAAACACCAAAACCTTTGTTGAATATTCTTGGTAAATCGATATTGGAAAGACTAATAGAAAATCTTTCTAAATGTGGTATAAACGATTTTATTATTATTACAAATTATAAAGAAGAGAATATAAAAAAACACATAAGTGAAAAGTTTTCTGATAAAAAAATTTCTTATATTCATCAAGAAGAGATAAAGGGAACTGCTAATGCATTATTCTTGGCAAAAAAACTAATAGATGACGATTTTTTTATTGCATCAAATGGAGATTGTTTATTCTCCTTCCCATTAGTAGAAAAAACCGTCAAAGCTGCAAAAAACGAAACTATCTCCATTGGTGGAAAATTAACAAAGAACACAGAAAACTATGGAATAGTTATAACAACTAAAAAAGGTAGTATAGAAAATATAATTGAGAAACCTTTGAAAGAAGATATATCAGAAGGTTACGCTAATATTGGAATATACAGTTTAAGTCAAGATATCTTTTCAATTATTGATGAGATGGAGAAAAACAAACAGACTTCACCTCGCGGTGAATATGAAATAACATATGCAATCAATCAATTATTAAAAACAAACAAATATCCTTCAATTTTAGTCAAAGCTGATGAAGCAGACTATTGGTTTGACATTGGACGTCCTTGGGATTTACTAGAAGCAAAAAAAGAGATAATGGAAGATTATTCTGATTCTCGAGAAGGAGAAATTCAAGAAAATGTACATATTGAGAACAAAGTAATAATAAAGAAGAATTCACTTATTAAAAGTGGAGCATATATAGAAGGCCCAGTTTTCATTGATGAAGGAGCGATTGTTGGGCCTAATTGTTATATTCGAAAATATACTTACATCGGTAAAGAAGCTAGAATAGGCAATGGATGTGAAGTTAAAAACTCAATAATTGGAGATAATGTCCATGCCGCACATTTATCTTATATAGGTGATACTATCATTAGCCCCAATTGTAATTTAGGGGCAGGAACAATAACTGCAAATCTGCGGTTAGATAAAAAAACTATTCCAGTAATTGTGAAAGGTAAAAAAGAAGATAGCAATCGCAGAAAACTGGGGGCTATAATAGGTGAAGATGTTGAAACAGGCATTGGAGCTTTAATTATGCCAGGAATTAAAATTGGCAGTAATTCATGGATTGGAGCAGGTGCAATTGTGAATGAAGATGTTCCATCAGAAACAATATATTATGTCACTCAAAAGTACACCTTGAAAAGGAAAAGAAAAAATGCTGATTAAAGAACAAAATGCCATTAGAAAAAGCTGGACTCCAGATAAAATAAAAATTGGTCTCATCTATCCAAATACGTATAGAGTTGGAATGACTAGTTTAGGAGTACAGTTGTTGTATTTTCTTTTTAATAAATGGGAAAATTTCATTTGTGAGAGAATATTCAAACCACTTAATCCGAAAACAAATCCTTATTCATTAGAAAATCAAAAGAAATTACAAGATTTTGATGTTCTCGCAATTTCATGTCAGTTTGAGCACGATTATGTAGAAGCTATTAATCTTCTTTATAGAGGAGACGTTAATCCTGATGCACGCTTAAGAAAGGATGATGAACCTTTAATTATTGTTGGAGGTCCTTCACCTACAGCAAACCCATTTGCAGCTCTTTTTCTTGCTGATGCTTTTTTCTTAGGAGATATAGAACCAGTTGCAGAAAAAATAAGAACCGCTCTCGAGAATGATAGCAAATCAGACCAATTAGAATCTTTATCAAAAATACAAGGTATAATGGCTTTAGGGCATCATTATGATAACAATGGAAAATGGTTGGGGGATAAAGTTGAAAGAGTAAAAATTCAAGATTTATCAAACGCTTTTCACCCAATTAAGCAAATAATACCAGAAGATGTTAAAGGTACAAAAAACGAACCTATATTTGGAAAAGCTTTCTATCTTGAAACAGATAGAGGATGCTCTGAAAGATGTTTATTCTGTTTTATAGGACATTGTCATTTTCCTCGAGTGGGAAGAAGTATTGGAAGTTTAACTAAAATAATTGATCAAGCTAGCGAGGTCAATGATTTTGAAAGAGTGATAATATATGGTAGTGCGATAGCTCAATCTGGAACATTAGATGCTTTGCTAGAATACATCATAAACAAAGGATATGAAGTTTCATGCTCTTCATTTCGGGCGGATTATATAACAGAAGATCTTTTGAAAACTCTTAGAAAAGGAAGACAGAAAACAATTGCATTAGCTCCTGAAACAGGTGATGAAGCACTTCGTTATGCAATAAACAAGAAAATAGAAAATAAAACTTTGCTATCCTCAATAAAACTTGCATGGGAAACAGGTTTTAGAAAACTAAAATTATACATGATATATGGGTTCCCATGTGAAAAAGAAGATGCAAGAAGTGCTAATTTTAAATTTCTGAAAGACGTAAGAGAAAAATCCTTCCCCAGAGGAAAAATATCTATTTCAATGAACCAATTTATTACGAAAGCTAATACTCCTTTTCAATTTTCAAAAATGAGTAGTGTTAAAGAATCCAAAGAGAATCAGAGCTGGTATAAGAAAGCATTCTATCAACTAAAAAATATTGATTTATCACTCTATAATCCTGAATGGGCGATTGTTCAGAGGATACTCTCCTTAAGAGATCATTTGTATTTTCCAATAGTGAAAGAAGTTGGTATGATTGGAAATACCATAGGAAACTGGAAAAAGAGTCTGAAAGCTGAGAATAAAAATTTCTTTGAAGAAAATGAGTGGAATTACCAAATTCAAGACTCATTACCTTGGGATAACATAAGTTATGTTCTCAAAAGGAAAAATTTGGTTTCAGCATACAAACGATTTCAAGAAATCATGAATTGCCAAGAATAAAAGAATGTCAAACAATTAATAAATCTTCAAGAATTGAGAGAGAAAATGAAAATTAAATTTCCTAATAATTTAGAAGATGCTAGAAAATTACAAAAGTCATTAGCAAGCAAAGCTATAATCAAAGACACATTTACTAAAATTTCAACGATTTGTGCTCTTGATGTGGCCTATGAAGACACAATAGGACACGTTGCAGGAGTTGTTGTTGATGTTGACAAAAATAAAGTTATTGAGAAAAAAGTATATTCAGGTGAAATACCAGTTCCATATATTCCTACATTTCTCTTTTTAAGAGAAGTACCATTTTTCCTCAAACTTCTTCCTAAATTATCAACCTCTCCTGATTTATTTTTAATTGATGGTCATGGTATTGCTCATCCATTTTTTGCAGGATCTGCAACCATATTTGGTGTTATAGTTGATAAGCCAGCTATTGGTGTTGCTAAAAAGCCTTTACGAGGATTCAAAGATATAAAGAGTGAAAAAGTAGATTATAGTTATATAAGCATAAAAGACAAAGTTGTAGGGATAAAATACAGTGTAAAGGAGACTTGGAAACCAATATATATTTCTCCAGGTAACAGATGCTCTGTTGATACTTCCTTTGAAATCATTAAGAAACATTTGTCAACAAAACGGAAAATACCTTTACCACTCCATCTTGCTCACATAACTGCAGCAGATGCAAAAAATCAATAAAGATTCCTTTTAATAACAAATAATTCTTATGTATTGGTTTATGAAAGCAAAAAAGTAAACACAAATAATATCAGAGAATTATCACCCAATCTAATCATGAATTCTTTCCTAGTTAAAAATATCCATATCACGGAAAGGCACGTGCAATAATACACAAATAAAATTTTGCAGTTGTATTCTTATTTGGCGCCAAATAATTGTAAATCAGAGAAAAATAAATTAGGCTTATATTATTATAATAAAATTTACTACGCCCCCAAAAAGAGGTAGAAGGGTGTTTAAAGGTTATGCTGCAATTTTTTAAAATATTCAAATGCATTTGAATATTTTTTTTGTATGTTTTGCTTGTGATTTGTATAAATTTGAAATTTAACCATTAAAACAAGATTTTGCGTTTCTAGTTGAAAACCAATTTTAAATAAACTTAAAAATAGAACTCTTCGTTTTTATCACAGTCTTAATAGAGATGATATTTGTGGCTATAGCTCTTGAAAATCCCGAAATAAAACAAGATCTTGTAACAGGATTACCTCCAAGTGCAATCACCATATATAAGATTGTTATTGGAAAGGGACCTATAACAAGTAGAGAAATTGTAGAATTATGTAATTTAGCTCCAAGAACAGTTCGACATGGATTAAAACTTCTAGTAAGAGCTGGTTTAATTCAAAAGTTACCTCATCTCCTCGACATGAGGTCATGTAAGTTTTATGTGGATTAAGACAAAGTGCTTCAAATATTGAATTAATTTTTAAAAAAAGATTAGACTTCCACATCACTTGAGTGGAAGAGTACATCTCTATTTATAGCAGCTTTAAATAATTGTAGTAGTAAATCATTAGTAGTTCTGACAGCTATTGGAATTTCTTCTGCTGTAAGAAAGGCAAAAATGGCTTCTTGATTGCCATCAAGTATTCCACAATACACATCTCTTTTATCATAATGTTTCATTTTCAAACCAGTAAATCGATCTTGAAGAGGTCTTAACACTGTTTGATGTTTACTCTTCTCAAAATAAGAAACTAAAGTGACTCGTTGAGCTTTGGTATACTGCATCATTTCTTTTAGTAGTTCTTCATCAAGATCAGGTGTAACAAGTAATAATTCGTATTTAGACCTCATTGCAATATCTGTGATACTTGCTTTGATTGCTTCCTCTCCAACAATTATTGATGTATTGTGTTGTCCTTCAAAAGCATATGATGATGAAGCTCTATCTATTTGTCTTAATTCATCTTCTCTTGTATTAATAACTTGATAGAAGGTCATTGCTTTTTCCATCAAAGAATCAAGTTGTAAAACAAGAAGTTCATCTACATCCTTAACTACTGACGCTACTTGTGAAACCAATGTATTAATTTGGATTTCTTCTCCTTCTGTTACTTGTTGTACTATTTGATCCTTTTGTTCATCTTTATAATCCTTCAAATGTTGTTTTGCATTGGTTAATCCTTGAGCAAACTCATCGTTTTTCAAATTAACTTTGTCCTTGAATTGCACCACTGAGTTTTGTAGTTTTTCTTTCAAATCCAAAGCCATTTTTTCTGAATCTTGTTTTGATTTACTCAATTCTTTTATTGTATCATCTTGGAGTTTTTGGAGTACTTGAGATTGTTCAACTGTATAGGTTGAAAATCCCTTTAATGCTTCTTCTTTTGATGAAGTAAGTTGAGAAGATATTGTTTGTTTTAGCTCTTCAGTTACATTTGAGCAAGAATCATAAGCGGAAGTTGCATATTTTTCTGTTTGATCTTGAAGTAATTCCAATATATTTGTTGGAAGTAAATCTATTTGTTCAATAGCTACGTCTGTAAGTTGATTTTTCTTTGTTCTTATCGATGTTTCTCCACTAAGTTGGAAATGATCTAATTTTGATCTAATTTGGTCTCTTACTTCATTTAATGTTAATACATGTTGATCAATTAGCTGTAAACCACTTTCATTAAGATCATTTGCCAGATTTCTTACAGTATCTCTGGCATCTGTCAAAGGTGATTCAATTTGTTTTCTTGCTTTTCCTAATTTCATAACAGTAGAGGTTTCTATAGCGTTTAGAGCTTCAGCTATCTTTGAAGACAGAAAATTTGTTTGTCTATCTATTTGTTCCACACTTCTACGCAATTCTTGTGTTTGCTTTATTTGTTCTGAAAATAGATTATTTACATCTTGAGTCAGAGAATCTATAATATTTTTGGATTCATTTGTCCAAGCAGCATATGCTTCTTGCCAAACCTTGTTAAAATTGTCTGAAAATGATTCTTGAATTTCAGTTACATTGGTAATTAATTCCTTTAATTCATTATCTAAATCAGGAGCTAAATTCGTCAAGTATTCTTTGTGATTTTCAGTATGAGCATCAAGACTGTTAGAAATAACTTGTATTAAGGAGTCGAATGTTTGTTGAATTTTCTGATCCATTGAACCTAAAATTTGTTCACTTTTTTGTTTAGAAGAATGATTAAATTGTTTGATAAATGCATTAAGTTCTTGAACATAATTTTCTAATTGAGCGGAAAAAACTAATGGTTGATCCATTATCTTTGTTAAATATCCCTCAACTTCATCTCTTATTCCTTCGATAAAATTACTTGCTGAACCCTCAGTTTCATCAACATATTCAACATAGTTCTGATAAAGTGCATCAACTACTTGTTTTATTAATCCACTTACTACATGAATATCAAAAACATGTCCCTCTCCTGTAAGTTCAAGGGTTCCACCAAACTTTGATTTCTTATCTTGATATTCCGCTTTTGCAGTTTTAAGAGCAGTTATTGTTCCATCTAGAGAATATAAAGCATCCTTTTCAATAACTATGTATTCCTTAAGGAAAGGTAACAATCCAAAATATACAGGAGTACGACCAGCTGTTTTCTTTAAGAAACCAAGTTCTTCTAAATTTTTAACAGATTGAATTAAAGTCAATGGATCTAAACCTGTTACAACTAGGAGCTCTCCTATTGTTACTTTTCCAAGTCCTAAGGTAGCAGAATAAACTTTGATATCAATTTCATTAAAACCTATACGTGTTAGTAGAGGAGGGAGAATATCTATTTTCGACATATTATTCATCCAACATTTTTTGCTTTTGATAACTAGGTATTTGTTTAATAAATAAGTCTTATTACAATATAAAAATAATTTAATATCCTTAAAAAGAATATACAAAAGGCAATAAACAGTAACTAAAATCTAGTTGTCTTCAACTCCTTTTCGAGGACATAAAAGGTTTAAGAAGCATTTATCACATTTAGGTTTTTGAGCTTTACAAATAGATCTACCATGCGATATTAGTAGATGGGTGATTCGGCCCCATTTCTCTGTTGGGATTATCTTCATCAAATCTTGCTCAATTTTTATAGGATTTTTATTCTTAGTTAAACCTAAACGAAAAGAGATTCTCTTTACATGTGTATCTACCGCTATGCCTTCATGAATGTTAAACCAATCGTTTAGGAGTACGTTTGCAGTTTTTCTACCAATTCCAGGTAATTTTGTTAACTCTTCAATTGTTTTAGGAACCGTAGAATCATAATTTTCGATTAACTTGATTGACATCTCCTTGATGAATTTAGCCTTGTTTCTATACAAACCTACTTTAGCAATTGCTTCTTCAATGTCTTCTAGTTTTGCTGAAGCAAATGATTCTATTTTTGGATAACGGCTGAAAAGATCCTTTGTAATAGAATTAACTTGTTTGTCAGTACTTTGTGCGCTTAAAACCGCAGCAACTAGTAATTGAAAAGGAGATGAATAGTTTTGAAGACCTCCTCGAAACTCAGGATAATTACTTTCTAGTAGCGCTAGAATTTCATTGGTTTTTCCCTTATCTCCTTTGGTCATTAAATTGAAGTTTTTATGTTAATTTTATATTTTTTGGAGTGCGTGATTCTTTTTGATCCTTTTTTTGTAAAAAGCTAGGACTTAAAAACTATTTTTCGAAGCTAATAGTGAAATTTTATGGAGAATTATTAAATGAATGACAATAAATTATTACTTAAAAAATTAGGTTATTTTGCATTGAAAAGCTTCATTTTCTTGGCATGGTTTTCAATCTTGCATTTTCTTTATACAGAATTAAGCGCAAATCCTTTCTTTCAAGCTATTGCTGGAACTGATGAGTCAGTTTTTCAGCATTTGAAAATAGGATTTTTCGGTTATTTGCTTACTATAGGTTGTGATTACCTTATAGTTAGAAAGAAAATAGAAGACAAAAACTCTTTTGCTTTTTCAAGATTATTATCAAGCCTTCTAGTTCCATGGATTATCTTTGTAGTTTGGTATATTGTGCCAGCGATTGTTGGACATGAAATACCATTGGCATATGAATTAACATGGGCGTTTTTTGTAGTGCTCTTAACAGGAGTTATTGTGTCAATATTCGATGAAAATACAGAAAAAATCAAATTCAATCTTGCTTCTAAGATTGCAATCGGAGCTCTAGTTGCTCTTTCAATATTCATTTTCATTTGGTTTTCGTTCGAACTACCATGGATTGATGTTTTTGTTCTACCATAACAAAACACCCTCCATCTTTTTTCTTTTTATTTCTTGAGTTAATACCATCACAAATTATTTAAACCAATTAGACTAATAGTTTCTATAGATTATGAAGGAAAGCTAGGGGAAAAAAGTCATGGCAGCAGGACAAAGAAAAATATTCAAAATAACTTTGCTAGGAGATGGAGCTGTAGGAAAAACTTCGTTAAGGAAGACTTACTTAGGGGAAGGATTCAAAGACGGATACTCTATGACAATAGGTGCTGATTTTGCAGTAAAAAGACTTCGAATTGATGATCAGGACTTTGTTGCACAAATTTGGGATCTTGCAGGTCAGCAAAGATTTTCTGCTGTTCGTGAGGTTTATTATCGTGGGACATCTGGATGTTTGCTTGTTTTCGATATTTCACGAAGATCGAGCTTTGAGAATATTCCTTCTTGGATCGCAGAACTTCTCAAGAATAATAGTAATAGAGTAGTTCCAATTGTGTTAATTGGTAATAAATCCGATTTACGCGCTACAGCTAAAGATCCAATAATGCGAGAACAATCTGAAGAATATGCACGTTCTCTTTCACAGTGGTCTGGTTTTTCAGTTCCTTATATTGAAACTTCTGCTAAAACTGGTGAAAATGTAGATGAAGCCTTCAAAACTTTACTGAAAAACATAGTACTATTCTATGAAAAACTCTACGCCCAACAATAAGTGATTTTTTTTATTCCACTTTATCTTTCTCATTTTCTGTTAGTGCAGCTTTTACGTTCATCGTTTCTTCATCAAAAGAAGGATGTAAAGAAACAGTTTCGTCTTCATTAATTACTAAGATTCGCATTTCTTCTAATTCTCTAATGTATCTTCTAGTTTGTGATAAAGACACTCCTAGAACAAATGATAGTTGAATTGGAGCAATAACACCCATTCTTCGTAATAGAGTAATAATGTTAAATCTTGGATCTGTTCTTACTAAACGTTCAAACACATCTTTTTGTTTATCCCACTTAATTTTATCTTCTTCTACTGATTTTAGTCTATCCTTCAGAGTTTTTTTCTCCGTTTCCATTGCTACTAATTGATCTGACAATTCGTAGATTAGTGACTCTCTCTCTTCCAATAAAAGCTTCATCAATTCTTTTTCGCTTTCAGGATCTGATTCTACATCGAATTTTTCTAAATCTATCTGTTTTGTTTCTTGAAGCATATTGTTTTTCTTCTTTGGTGCAACAGAAAGCATGCTTGACAAGAAGTTAAATAATCTGAAAAATTCTGATTTCATCTCTGATACTATAAGTTCTGAAGAATTTTCTAATAACTCATTAACATATTCAAGAGCAGGAGATAATTCTAGAATTTCCTTACTTCTTCTTGAAGATTTTCTGGCTTTAACATCTTTATCTTTCTGTGATTTTACATTATTTTTCATTTCTTTTACTTCTTCAGATAATTTCTCTATCTCATTGGCTATGTTAGAAAAATCAGGATCTTCTTCTCTTGTATCTTCATTTTCATTGTAGTCCATTATTACCACTATATTTTTGCTGTTGATTCGATTTTGAAACCTTCTGCTTCTGAAGGTGTTAGTTCCAAAGTTTCGCTTATGTAAGCTACTCCCATCAATTTTGTTATTGTAAAATTATCTTTAATTCTACTTCCAACTACATTTCGTGAGAAATAGAATATCCCTTGAGCAGCATTCATAATAATTCTTTCAGCAACTGGTTCTAAGACATCCTGTGGCAATAAAAAGAAATGAACTCCACCTATTTTTGCGAAAGACATGATAGATTCTTTAAGAAAAGTGATCAATGCGTTTGCATCTTCATCTAATCTATCTTCCTTCATCCATAATAAATCATCAAAAACACTAAAACACTGTTTTTTTTGTGTTTCTTTAACATGTTTCATTCTCTCTATTATTTTTTTTACGTAAGTTTTTCTTCTGACTTCTATCTTTCCTAACTTCAGAGTTGTGTTCATTGCTGTACTTGATAAATCAAACATATTTTCGAAATACCAGTTTTTGTTCTCATAAGGAGAAACATCCCACTCATATGCTTGGAAAGAACGTAAAACATGATCATAAGGACGACCACTGTGAACATAAAAAATAACATTGTCTCCAGATTTTTCTGCTAAATTTAGCATTATTCTTTGAGTGAATAAAGTTGGAATAACAGTTTCAGAAGGATAGCTAACAAGTATAAGAGAGCCTTCAGGTAAACCTCTTCTTGCAGAAAGTTCCATTCCTAATTTTTGGTCTAATGACCGAATACCTGTTAATATTAACTCTCCTCTTGAATCCTTGTTGGACACTTTTTTTCCAACTCGTTCTATTCCGCTTTGGGGAGTTCCTACGTCCATTAAACATTCCTCGAATGTGTAATTATTAATTAAAATTGTTCTAGTTCTCTTAAGGCTAGTTCTAAATCTGAAATGAATTCATCTTGAACTTTCTTCTCTTCAACTACAACAGGTTCAACAGGTTTAGGATCAACGGGTTGAACCTCAGGAGTAGGAAGTGGTTTTGCTTCTATATCTAAGATGTTTCTTATCTTTTCAGCTGCAATTTTCATAGTTCTTCTAACCATCCCAAGCGCTACACCTGTATCAGTTATCAGACATAAAACTGTGCTTCCACAACTAGCAACTAAGATTAATCCATCTGAAAACTCTGAGATAATGATATCTAGTTCAGCTAGACCAACATTTGTTCCTTGTTGTTCACTAGCTAGATATACTGCGCTTGCAATAGCTCCAAGAGCTTCTGTTTCAAATTCATCGAATGCAAAACGTGAAGAATATGCCAGAGTTAAACCTGTCTTATCAGCTAATATTACATGATTAATATTAGCATCACTTGTAATTATTTCATGCAGAATTGTATTAATTTGATCAGCACCATGCAAATAAATCACCAAGTACAACTTGAAGTTTCTTATGTTTAGTTTGTGATTACCCTATTTAAAGATTTCAAATGTTGTAGTCATACATTTATTACAAGGAAATTTTTTAAACACCACATACTTTGTAGTATCATGTCTAAAATTAGTCTTCCAGTGATTATTCTTAATTTTAAAAATTATACTGAAACAACAGGTAAGAAAGGTTTAGAACTAACAAAAATTGCTGAAGAAGTAGCAAAAGAAAAAGAAGCTGAAATCATAGTTTGTCCTCAAACTGCGGATATTAGATTAATCTCATCAAATGTAGAAATACCAGTTTTCGCCCAGCATGTAGATTCGAACGATCCTGGGAGTCATACTGGGAATAACTTAATGGAAACTTTGATTGAAAGTGGTGCAAATGGTTCCCTAGTAAATCATTCTGAGCACCGATTGAAATTAGCAGATATTGAAAAAATAGTTACAAAAGCAAATAAAAATAAATTCTTTACCTGTGTTTGTTCAAATAACATTCAAACAAGTAAAGCAATATCTGCATTATCACCAGATGCTTGTGCCATGGAACCTCCAGAGCTTATAGGTAGTGGTGTTTCAGTTACAACAAAACCAGATTTAATAAAAAAAACCATTTCAGCTATCAATAATATTAATGATGAAGTTTATCCTTTAGTTGGTGCAGGTGTAACTACTGCAAATGATATTATTGAAGCACTCCGCTTAGGAGCAAAAGGAGTTCTTCTAGCTTCAGGTTTTGTAAAAGCAAACAATCCTAAAAAAGTTCTGCAAGAAATGGCTAATGCTTTAAAAGAGAAATGAATGAATATAGGAAAAGAGAAACAACTACTTATTCATTCTTTTTCCACATTATTTTTTCTCCTTGTTGGATTTGAGTTAAAATCCCTGCTTCCTCCATTTGTTGAAGAGTTTTTGAAAATTCTTCCTTGGAAAGCGGTGCGTTACCTTGTTTCATAACTGCAAATTGGCATGATGCAAAAATTGCATCCTCAAACATAAATTTCGAAGAACCATATGATTCTAGAATTAAATCTGAGTTAGGAATATCATTATCTTTAACTACAGGTTTTTCTTTCTTGATTTCCTTTTCTTTTGTTTCCACTTTAGTTGCAACTTGTCCAGCTATCATATCACTTAAACCTTTACCATCAATTGATTCTCCAAAACCATGTAATTCAGCTAACCAATGTAGAGCATGTGATACAAAGGTTTCAACAGATTCAAATTTCTCTTCCTCAACTAATTTTTCTATATGTTTGTAAAGTCCTTCAGGAATCTTAATTTCAAGTTCTTTCATTTCTTTAACTCCAATAATGTGATTAATTAAATGATACATTAAATATCCAAAGCTGTTTTAAAGGTTTTTTCTTAATTGCTTATTGTATAGAAACAGAAAAACTCTATAGTAATAAAATAAAGTCTTTTCTAAAATAATCAATGTAAGAATCATGGCGTCCTTAGGTTTTTTCTATCCTGTGTGTATTCACATCTAAGCCGTCTCAATCAGTCATTCGCCAAATAAAATAGATAAGAATTATGTTAAATTTTTCTATTCAAGAAAATATGGATAAGATTTTATGATGTTTTGCGACCACGTTTGTATATAGTGTAACCGCATTTACCGCAAGTTTGGCGGTCAGGATGTTCAGCCATATAAACTGAATCACCACAACGCTCACATACTTTTTTCACGCGTATTACTTTATTACCTTCAATTTTGTATTTTTTATGTGTTGAACTCATGAAGTTTCACCTTAATTTATTGTTGTTCTTTTAATATTCCTGATCTCTTGAGTAGATATTCTTTTTCAACTAAAATTGCTCTTTCCGCACTATCATACGCATGAACACGAGCTAAACTTGTTCCTTCACCGTATTTTGCTTCTAATTTAATAAGAACTACTTGATCTCTTTCTTTATTTAGTAAAGCAGCTAATTTAGATAAGAATTCATCTCTTGTTGGAACAGGAGCACCAGGATGTTCAATTTTTGCTTCGACTTCTGTTCTTTCTAAGAGTTTGTTTTCAGTCTTTTTAATGATTTCAATCTTCATCTATTTTCACCATTTTAAGTAATAATCGTTGCACTTCATCTTTTATTTCTTCTGTGACAGTAACTACTACTAAACCTTCATTTGGTTGTCCATATAAGACTTTTGAATTTAGAGGAGCTTCGAGTATAACTGGGAGCACCAATAAATCTTCTTCTCCCGCTATTTTTATAATTATTTTGTTTTCGTATATTTCCAAAGAATTGTTTATTTTTTTCCAAGAGTCTTTAGTAATTGTACCAGTGGGATTTTTCACTTCTTCCACTTTAAATGAATCCAATGCAACGATTTTTGATTCCATACGTTGTACTCGATTATCAATAATTGCTAGATCAGGGATTAACAGATTATCAATAAGAAGGTGAGTTGTTACGTCTCCTACGGAGATTATTTTAGGAATAGAAGTATTTCCTTTAAAAGTCATGATAACTTGTTTTATTTCTTCTTCTGTTCGATAAAGATCACCTAATGGTTGTTTAAAATACTGCCTTTTATCTTCAGGTAAAATATAACCACCAATTTCGTTCAAACCCACTAGTTTCACCGAACACGAAGAGCATAATGCCCCTTATTGCTTATTTTCATTCTTTCCGCAACATCACTATCTTCAGGATTCAGAATGAATATTTCCCCTGTGTATTCGGAAGAAAGATCTTGTGTTTTACAATTGGGACACATATTAGCAGTTTTTTCAACAATAAGATGACATACACGACAGGCTTTAGACAATTATGCCGCCTCCTTCACTGGTTTCTTCTTCAAATCGTCTTTCCATTCATCGATCCATTCAAAAGTTCCTAAAGAATCTTGTCTCATGCTCAATCCAACACGAATATTAGATTTGCCAATACTTACTGCAATGACTCGTGCTCGAACTCGAGTATTTACTAACAAATCTCGTTTAGATTTATCCCCCCTAAGAACAGCATTTTTGGGGATATATCGGAAATAATCGTCTGCTATTTGAGACACATGGCATAAAGCATCAATTGTGCCAATTCTCACAAAAGCACCAAAATCAACACACTCAACAACCTCTCCTGTAACTACTTCATCTACTTCCGGTAAATAGCAGAGTAGTCCAAAATCAGTTTCATAATAAGCACCACCATCCCCAGAAATAATCTTTCCTTGATAAACCTTAGCAATATCAGTTACTGCTACGATAAAACCTAAATCTGGATCAATCTTCCCTTCGAAGCTTTCTCTCGCAATTTCTGCGAGAACCTGAACTAGATTTTCATCAAATTTATTTGGTGGAACTCTTAGAGTATCCTTGACTTTAACGCTGTAATACACTATAAAATCATCTCTTCGTCTTATACATTGCTGGTTCTATTCTAATTGTTTTTAAA
>JAEOTE010000073.1 GCA_016839945.1 Candidatus Heimdallarchaeota archaeon
CTGGTTTTCAAAGAACATTTATTTGTGGAAGAGATGGTTGGGTTCCAGTTAATGGAAAGAAAGTTCGTGTAACTAATGTTCATATTGAAGAAGATGCTGCAAGAAGAGTCAATTGGATAGATACTGCAAACAGAACTGTTTATTTTAATTTGGATCGTTTAGGAGTACCATTAACAGAGGTAATTACTGAATATACAGATGTTGATACACCTGAGGAACTAATTGAAACAGCAAAACAGATTGGAAGAGTTCTAAGACTCAGTGGTATTGGGTGTAGGGGAATTGGTTCAGCTAGACAAGACGTAAACATAACAATTGCAGGTGGAGATAGAGTAGAAATAAAAGGTGTGCAGGATTTAGATATGTTTGATCTCTTATGTCGTAATGAAGTTGTGAGACAACATGCTCTATTAGAAATCAAAGATGAGATGCTAAAAAGAGCTATAAAATCTGAAGACTTTGAGCACACTTATGTTGATATTACTCATCTGTTTAGTTTTGTTGAGAATACAAATGTTTTTTCATCTGTTTTCCCTAAAATGAAAGGCTTGTTTGGTTTTGAAGTTCAACCCAACAAGGATTTTGGTTTAGAAATATTTGAAAAAAGCATGTTAATAACAGGGATACCAAGAGAAGATCATTTTCACAGTGATGAATTTATTGAAAATGCTGTAAGACTTCGTTCAGACTATCCTTCTAGACTAACAATAGATGATGAAAAATACAAACAAATTTGCTCAATTATGAATCCAGGTTCAGAAGATGCAATAATTATTGTTAAAGGTCCAGAGAAAAAAGCTATTCATGCTTTAAAGAAGATAGTTGAAAGAGTGAAAGCAGCTCTTAATGGAGTTCCTCAAGAAACAAGAAGGCTAGTTCCTAATGGGAATTCAGAGTTTCTACGAGTCATACATGGAAAGGATAGAATTTATCCTGATACTGATACTCCCCCCATTGTTATTTCTTTAGAAAAAATAAACGAGTATACAAAAAATATTGGTAAGAAACCATGGGATTTATTTGATGAATTACATAAGAAATACAATTTTAAACAAAATCAAGTGGACTTACTTATTCGAGATGAGAAAGTAGATCGTTTTTATGATTATGTTGAGCGTTTAAAACTTAATGCCAATCTTGCTTACAGAATCCTTGTTGAATTACCAAGAGAAAAAAGAAGAAAGCAAGTTAGTGTCACAGATAAAATGCTAGATATGATAGCTGAAGCTTTAGCTGAGAAAATAATACTTCAAACACATATTAGTGATTTTATAGAAATTTTGAACAAGAATCCTAAGTTAGAAACTAAGGAAGTTGTTAATCAACTAGCAATTCCAAAATTAACAGATAATGAAGTAAATAATATCATCTTGGGTAAAATCAAGAGCTATGATAAAGAGAAATTAAAAACAGATGAAACATACCGTAATCTTGTTTTACCTAAAATAGTTGGAACGATTCTCAAGAAGATAAAACATTCAGAGAAAGGAAAGGTAATTGTTGAGAAAATAGAATTACTTCTCAAAGAGGAGGATAAATAGAATGAGTGATCATAATAATAATGAACCAGAGGGGTATAGGGGAGCTTTGCGTGAAAGACTCATCAAAGCCCAAATAAGAACTTGGAGTAAAGTTAGTGTCAAAAAAGGTAATGCAACATATGAAGGTCTTTTGCTTCCAAGAAGCCAACATACAGATGATGGATATATAACTCTCAAAGTAGATACTGGTTATAATCTAGGTGTTTTGATAGATGAAGACACAATAATTGAGGAAGTAGGATTTCAGAAAGGGCATTATCAACTTCCACATGTAGATGTTAAATATAAGAAAGAATTACCAGATGTTACACTTCTAGGAACTGGGGGGACAGTTGCATCAAGATTAGATTATAGAACAGGAGCTGTTTTACCCGCATTCACTCCTGAAGAATTGTTCTCAGCTGTTCCAGAATTGACAACCACTGTTAATTTGACTCCTAAAACTTTGTATCAAATCCTTAGTGAAAATTTTAGACCAGAATATTGGGTTAAGACAGCAGAAGCTATAGGAAAAGAGATTGAAAGTGGAGTTGAAGGCATCATAATTGGACACGGAACAGATACAATGTGTGTAACTGGTTGCGCTTTGTCTTTTTTCCTTCGCAATTTACCTGTTCCTGTAGTTCTAGTTGGAAGTCAAAGAAGTTCTGATAGACCTTCTTCAGATGGTCCAAGGAATATACTTTACGCTGCAAATTTAGCTGGGTATCAAGATTTTGCTGAGGTTGTAATTTGTATGCATGGAATGCCTAGTGATAGCTATAACTTGATTCATCGTTCAACTAGATGTAGAAAAATGCATTCAGCTCGACGTGATACTTTTCGAACTCTTAGCGATATACCTTTAGGGAAGATAGACGATACTGGAACTACTTGGTTTAAAGATGATATCTCTCCAAGAAAACCTAGAGAAGACTTCTATTTAGACACCAAAATAGATTCTCGGGTTGGGATGTTATACTTCTATCCTGGTATGAATCCAGATATGCTTGATGCTATGGTAGATCTTGGGTATCATGGTGTTGTTATAATAGGAACTGGTCTTGCACATGTAGGAACAGATGTCTACCCAGCATTAGAAAGATGTCAAGATGAAGAAATTCCTGTAGTAATGGTAGTTGAACCTCTTTATGGATTTGTTCAGCTTCGTGTTTATGAGACAGGAAGAGATATGCTCGCTAGGGGTGTTATTGAAGGTGAAAATATGTTGCCTTCAGCTGCTTACACAAAACTAATATGGACATTGGGTCACACACGTGACATTAAAGAAGTAGAAAAAATAATGCTAACTCCTGTTGCAGGGGAAATAACTACAAGAGAAAGTCCAAGAGGTTTCATGTTAATGCAAGGAATTGAACATGGAATTGATACAATACTTAAGAATCTGTAATCTTATTGAATAAAGAAAGATGATAAATAATGTACATTAGCCACTACGACATTCGGATGTTCTATAAATGCCCAATGCTTCTTTATCTGAATAAACATGGACCTCAAGAAGAGAAAGAAATTCATCCAATTATCAAAAAAAGACACAAAACATCTCCTCCATTTTTATCTCCTGAATTTATTAAAACTGAAATAAAAAAAACTTCAAATTTAATCAAAAAAGGTAATGATATTATTAATCAGAAATGGATGTCCTACAATAAATTATCAACAAAAATTGATAAACTAAAAAAAATTAATGAAAATAGTATTTTTGGTCCTTATGCTTATGAACCAATTTTTACTAGAGGTAATATACCCCTAAGAAAACCTCTAGTAATGGAAGGAGTTTTTACAGCTTACATCTGCTCTAAATTTCAAGATATTGACTTGAATTACTTTATTTTACAGAGAGAAAAAGAAAGAGAGAGATTTGTTTTTTCTGAGGAACTAGATACTTTATTCAGCGATTTACCAAGAATTAAAAAGATATTAGAAGACGATATTGATATCTCCCCAGATTACACAAGAGGTTGCAGAGTATGTGAATGGAGAATATACTGCAGAAATCTTGCAAAAGAAACAGCTGATCTTACTTTAATAAGTGGGATAGGAAAACGAATAAAGAAAGAACTAAGAGAAATAGGTATCACAGATGTTAAAGAACTTGCAGAAGCAGATATAACCAAAATCTCCAATGATTTCACAAGTAAAAAAGAGCTAACATATTTCAAGCTTCAAGCAAAAGCAATTGTTGAGAAGAAAGACATTATAAGAAAAAAGGTAGTTTTTCCAAAAAGTAAAATTGAACTTTTTGTAGACATTGAAGGATCTTCACATCACAATTTTATATGGATAATAGGCTGTTTCATAAGAATCGAAGATAGTGTAGAATATAGATCATTTCTAGCAAATTCTCCAAAAGAAGAAAAAGAAATGATTATTTCTTTCTATAAATTTCTCTCCGAGCTTGAAGATGAATTTATTATCTATCATTTCTCTTCTGCTGAACCGCAATATTTCAAACAACTTACAGAGAAATATAACCTTCAAGCAATCAACTTATCTAATGTCTTAAAGAACTCATTTGATCTATTCCCGATATTCAAGGAGAATATAATCCTGCCTTTATATTCCTACACATTAAAGGAAGTTGCCAATTGGTTAGGTTTTCAGTGGCATGATCCTTTATCTGATGGTGCTACAAGCATCGTTCTCTTTGACAAATGGTATATTGAAAAAAATAAAAAAGCGCTTCAAAAAGCAATCTCTTATAATTCAGACGATTGTAGAGCTCTTATTATCATAAAAGATTATCTTATTAAAAACCTCTCTGACTATTAAAATAACATATGCTCAATTCAAAAAGATTATTAGTAAGTATTCTTCTTTCCGTTTCAGATTACTATGTCAACAGAAAATGATAAAAAATTCTATGGTGACTTGGGTATAATAGGAGGAGGAGTAGGGGGTCTAGGAGCTGCTATTATTGCAAGCTATAAAGGTCTCAAAGTGACTGTTTTTGAAGGGGGTCGTCTGGGAGGTATTGTTACAACTTTATATGCTAGAAAAATAGTTGAAAATTATCCAGGAACTCCTAGTATATTAGGAAAAAGACTGATCGATGAATTCGTGATTCAAGCTAGAGAAGTACAAGCTGAAGTTCTTAATGAAAGGGTTATAAACGTAGAGAAAAAAGATGATGTTATTACAATTATTACCAACGAAGGAAGATATAACTTCAGAACTATTATAATTGCTACTGGTTCTCAACCTGCAGAATTAGGAATACCAGGAGAAAGAAAATACAAGATAAAGGATAGAGGAGTTTATAATTTCGTTACAGATCCTGATAGATTTAAAGGCTGCAATGTCCTAGTAGTTGGTGGTGGTGACACAGCAATTGATTCAGTTCATGAATTGTCTGGAGTTGCAAAAGAAATCTACTTAGTACATCGAAGAGATAGTTTTAGAGGTGCTCAAACTAAAGTGGACTTAATTGTTAAAAATGACATTGCAGAGATAGTATACAATCATATAATCGCTGGTCTTGAAGGGGATAAAACTTTGGAAAGAGCAATTCTTGAAGATGTAAATACTCACATGAAAAGAGAAATTGAAGTAGATAAATGCATCTTAGCAGTAGGAATGTCTACAAATCTTGAGATTTTTGAAGATCTTGGAATAGCAACTGAAGGAAAACACATCAAAGTTGATAAAGAAATGAGAACAAATGTTGAAGGTGTGTTTGCTATCGGTGATATTGCTACCCAATATCAATTGATAGTTATTGCTGTTGCCCAAGGAGCTGTTGCTGCCCATAATGCTTTTGGTATGATTAGAAAGCCTTACTGGTATAAAGAAGGAGAATGGCCAGCAGACTTCTGTTAACCTCTCTCTTTATTTTTCTCTCTTTTTTTATATTATTTACAGTTCGAATAAAAGGAACAATGCTAGAGCTATTGAGATTGGTAGAGTAGTATTATCAATAAACCTGTAATTGCAAGCTTCAACTATTGTTCCAATTGCACTAACAACCACAGCCTTCCACCAAAAACCTGTTGCATTTAGCATTGAATGAAAACCAAAAGCTATAATTATACTCACAAAAATTCCAATAAGAACACATAGAGACCCTTCTAAACTTCTTTCTTCAAAAATTTTGTATTTTATTCTTCCATAAGGTCTACCTATCATCTCACCCATTCCATCTCCTAGACTAACAGATAATACTGCTGATGAGAAAATATACAATTTATCGTGAAAAACGAGGAATATTACTAGAACAACAATACCCGTTGAAAGAGAATTTACAATTAGAAGCCATTTTTGTTCTCCTTCACGTGTACATTCATCATATATCCTCTGGAAGATTCTAAATGGAGGTAATAAAGACAATATGCTTAATGTTCCTATAACTAGAAGTAGTACAATTATTACGTCAAAAATATTTGTGAAAAAGTAAGGAAGAAATGCAACATAGAAGTGTAGAAACATGTGTCCTAATTTTCTCACTTGCCACCTTTTAAATTTCAACATCTTGAGGACAAAAATTAATGACAAAACTGCAAACGAAATAACAGATGCAATTATAACGAAGACCCAATCCACTTGTGTTGTGTCAAATTCCATTCAATCACTTTTACAAATCTTTGGGTTTGCATAACAGCTCCTTTAATTTCATATCGAAGAAATTTTGAGAATGAGCTGGTTTTATTACCCAAGCAGTATCTGCATTTCTTCCTGAACCTGCTATGGCAATAACATCACTATCCATAGCTATTACTCCGGCATCTGCTGCCATCGTAACTATCTCTACACAGACTTTTGTTCCTTCCCCTAGCATTCGAAAAGATTCAGCTATTAATTCCGAAACCATCCATGTTCCATGTTTCTTCCTAATAGCTCGATTGATTCCTGCTAAAGCATGAGTTGCAGTAACTATCTTCACTCCTTTATCCTTTATCTCTTGAAGTAGTTCTTCTGGAACTTCTAACTCTCCTGGAACCTTAAAACCTGCCTGATGAGTAACAACTATTACCTTTACTTGAGAAAAAACAGATGCAGCTTTGAGAGCTGTTGTTCCAGTAGTTGTAGCAACAACAACTTGAGTAATATCTCCTTCTTTGAGTTTTTCTTTTACTGTAGAAAACACTTCATCGGTGTGATCACCTGGTTTATCAAAATGAAATACCATATCTAAATATTAATTATTTAATTTATAATATTTTGGCAATGTAATCTTCTATTAAGGAAAAATATATCTAGAAGAGATTGATGCGTTTTTTCCATATTTTTTATTTCATCTCTCAAAAAAGTTTATAGATGACCATGAGATTATCGTGAATCGACGTTAATGAGTGTTCAATTTCAGCTTGAGCAAGGAAAAGTGAATGCAATCAAGATTAGTGTGAGGAAGAGAATTTTAAACAAAGTTCAAACTGAAATAATAGAGATTTTTACCAATTGCGTTACAACCTCTATTCCTAGCATCGAAAGAGAAACAATAAAAGCTTATCTAATTTGTGCAACTAGAGACTGGGAAATAGAGAAAAAACTTTTCCTAAACGATTTTAACTTCATGCATGTAAACGACAGAATCAGAGAATTCGATAAAATTTTCGAATTCTTCATTGAGAGACTGCAAGATGCATTATTAGAAGAACTTACAGTAGATACAATAGATTTCTTGCGAAAAGCATCTCTTACTAATTATCGTGACTACTTGGGTTCAGAAGGTTATGTTGTAGATTACTATAGTTTTAACCAGAATTCTTAACTGGAGAAACGTTATATATTAGTGATTTCTTTTAGAACCTACTTCTAGGTGCTATTATGAGGAAGAAAGTCAGTATAACTATTATTTTAATATCTTTAGTAGTATTCTCATGCATCTTCAACAGCCAAGTCAAAGCAGAGGAAACAGTAAATGTTCTTCTTGTAGGTTCTGAAATAGAAAATGCTTTTCTGGAAAGAATTACTCTTGATCCATTATTTTCAATTACCAACCAGAGTTATGTTGGTACCGATCTTACAGAAGTAGACTGTCTAGTTCTTTTAGATTACAATCCTACATGGGAGGAGATTTTGTTATTAAATTCTTTTGACGAAGGGTTAGTAATTTTCGTTGGAGAAAATCTAGCAAGTAATTCAAGTCTTCTAGTTAATCTAGGTTTCAGCACATCTTCCTCTGCAAGTATTTTCGAAGATTATTCTTTACCTGTAATTACAGAGGATGGAAACAATCATTCAATAATAGAAGAAATTCAATGGAATTCAGTTCCAACTCTAGCAAATTATACTGATTTAGATTTAACTGGGGTGGCTTTAGTTGAAACAAGCTCTGATAGTGTGAATCCTGGCTTCCCTCTAATCACTTCTCATAATGATGGTAAAAATATTGTAATGAATTTTTATCCATTAATGGACTTTAACACTGAATTTATTGAATGGCCATTCTTTAACTATTTCCTATATCTATCAATGACTACTACATCTAATAATCCAACTTTATCTTATGCAAAATGGAAATATTCGCCTGTCCCTCATGCTTTAGAAACCACTATCTTAGGAGTTTCTGTTTTATTGACAATTGCAGCCACTGGTATAGGCTTTATTTATGCTAGAAAATATACAAAAAATAATCCTATTAAAAAAGAAGATCTTAAAGAGATAAGTAAGGAAATAAAAACAGATGAGAAATGGGAGGATGTAGGAATGCACCGGCAACTTGGTGGATTTTTAGTTCAGTTGTTTGTTGGTCTTCTTATCATTTTGCCAAATGTAGTAATGAGTGCTTTAGTGTTCCCATTAATTATATTACCAAGTCCTCAAGCAGCAGGATTTTATGACTTTACAATACGATTTTTTGAAGCTCTTTGGTTATTCTTTGATTTAGGTACATCAATAGTTCTTGTTAAATTCTTTAGCGAACACAGAGTAAAAAGACCACAACAAGCAATTAAATATGTTCAACTATTTGTTTGGTTCCAAATGTTATCAGGCATAGCACAATTATTCTTGATTTCATTTTTAGGCTCTATGATATTCCCTCATACATTCTTAGCCCATATGACTTGGATTTTTGTAACACATGCATTTTTCCAATGGCCAGCATTCTTCTTAGTTTTCATGTATCTTTTTCAAGCAATGAATAGAATAGATTACTACCAAATACTCAATATACTTCTTTATGGAATATTGAATATCTCACTGCAATATGTAGTGATAGTAATTTTCCGATCCACTTTAGGTAAGAATCCTATTTTTGGAGATGGATTAGCAGGTGCAATAGGATACAGCATTGGTTTTTATGTGATTCAAGTGACTTCTTTCTTCATTGGATTATGGATGTTCAAAAGGTTAGGATTTTCCCTGAAATCTATTTTCAGGATAGATTTTTCATGGGTTGAGATTAAAGAAGCTTTCAGATTCGGTCTCAAGTGGATGATGGGCGCTATTCTACCTCCATTAGGGTGGTTTATCCAATTATATTTATTATCAAACTTTTTACCTAACTACACTCAACAACAAGGATATTTCTCAATTGCTTGGAATTTTGCTTTGATTGTAATGCTTGTTGGTCTCTTTGCTCAAGGAATACTACCTGCAATCTCTGAATCTTATCACGCTAAAAAGAAGGCTCTAACTAGATACTATACGGTTAGTGCTCTAAAATGGAGTGCATATTTTGATTGGTATCTTGTTGCTGGTTTAGCAGCTGTAGGTTGGAGATTTATTTTAGGTGGTGCAGGTGCAGAATGGGCAGATGCTTCAATTTTAATAATTTGGTTCTTAATCTTCCATTCTATAGGTTACTTCTCATGGCTAGGTGATTGGGCTTTTGCAGGCTCTGATAGACCTGGCTGGGCAGCAATTAGTTGGGTTATAGAACAAGTTTTACGTGCTGCAATACTTGTAATATGCATTCCAAGGTATGCTTTCTTTAGTAAAACCTTTGGTTCCCCAATGGTTGCAATTATGTTTGCATACTTTCCAGCTTTAATTGTAAAGAACATATTCATGTGGTGGCAAATAAGACGCGATGATTATTTCAAATTTAAATGGAAGGATTTACTTTGGCAAGGTGTAGCTGCACCTTTATTCGCTGCAGCATTATTATTCGGAATTTTCGAAGGTCTATTTAGGTTGATTTGGCAAGGAGAAATTATTACTTCTGTTGTAATACTACTTATTGGGACTTTGGTAGGATTATACATTTTTGCTTTTCTAGCCAGCTGGTTTGGAGCTTTTGATGATAATACTCTTGAAGAATTTAAAAAAGCAACTGGAATGGCAAAAGGTTTTGGATTCATGGCTAAACCATTGTACAAAGTTACTGAATGGGCTTCAAAAATTTCCCCACTTCATAATAAATTCAAGATTTCTATTTATGAAGAAGCATTGAAAGAAGCTACAGCTCTAACCGAAGAAAAAACTAAATTAGTTATATAAAATCCTCTTCACTTTTTTTTTGCTTTTATTGCTGAATTAACAGTTTTCTTAATCCATTCTTCAATATTAGCATCTTCAGCAATCTCATAACAATATTCCCAGTGTTCACCAGCGATTAAACCCATTAAAGATATTTTCTTAAATTTCCTCGGTTTATTAGAAGTGGTCGAAAAAAGGAAAAGTAATCTTGCAGCTTTGTTTTTTAATTTTTTCTTATTTAAAGAGAAATCCAAAGGTATTTCATCATCTTGAAGAGTAATTGCAACATCTTCTATATCTGTATTGAGAGTAGCAAATTTGGTTAAAGCTAGTAGAGAATAATTTCTAACCCAATCTATTCTAGATGATACTAAAGCGTGGTTGTAAAGTGAAGTTAGACATCCTTCTTTAATCAGGTTCTGGAGTGCTGATCTTCTCGCTTCATCACCCAAAGAAGGAGTAGTAACAATTCTGTCGTATTTGCTGCAATTCATTAACAATAATAACTCAATCAATCAAATAAACTTTCGTAAATAATGATTAAAGACAAAGTTTTTTTATTTAAGTGAATGCTGGAGTTTTCATGGATTCAGTCACACATGGAAGCGTTTCAGTTCTCATTGGATTGATTTTTTCTGTGTTTTATGATGAAATCCCCATTTGGTTGTTGATTTTAGTGATGTTTGTATTTGGAGTATTGGTAGATTATGATCATTACTTCTATTACAAAAAGAAATTCCCTGAGAGTAGAATTTGGAACCTTCCTAAACTCATAAAAATCTACTTCCAAACTCTTGATGAGAGAGATGAATTTATTTATCATACTTGGCTACAAGAGCCATTCGGAGTTCTTGTTGTAGGAGGTATAAGTTACTTACTTTTCGGTGTAACAAATTTCTATCCTCCTGTAGCAATTCTTGCAAGTAGCTGCTTTGCTGCTCATTATTTGGTAGATCTGCTATCTGGAAAAATGAAACCTTTAGCTCCATTTAATAACAAAATAACAATAGATTTGAAGATCTTACCCGCTAACTCTTTTACTGCTGCAAGTATTTCTCTTATTGCTTTTCTTGTTGGATTACTAGTTTATATCTTGATTTGATGAGAAAATCACGAAAAATAGGTTTTTCTCGATAAATTTTTGTACTTATAGTTAAATGTACTGACAATGTCTGCTGAAATGGTAGGAAAAGTTCCATCTTGGTTAGTGAAATTCTTAGTTAACAAAGTCGTCAGAAGGAAAATGATGCAATATAACACAGTTGTTCTTCCTGAA
>JAEOTE010000074.1 GCA_016839945.1 Candidatus Heimdallarchaeota archaeon
ATGTCGTCAAGGATATCTTTCGTTTTAATATACTGTCTTATATTTTTCCTTAATTTCTTTGGAGCAAAAATAATTATTATAAAAAATGTTATAAAAAGAATAATAGGAATAGAGTAAATATTTATCAATAGTTATCACATTTAAATGTGATATCACAAATCACAGACAAATCATATATGATATCACTTATTCTTAAATCTTTTGTATTTAGTATTATAGATATTTTAAAGTTATTTTTCGCTTTTTCTAGTTAAAATATCATTTATTCAAAGGTTTTTATAATGAATTATCTATTTATAAATATTATATTATCATTCTTAAAAAAACTAAAAAATCAAATGTGATATGTGATGTCACGAGTTCTTTAATGATTTTTGGTGCTTTAGTCTATCCAAAGTATTTTCAATATCTTTTCTGAGTGCATTAATTAGTGTTATATTCTCATTATATGTTTTCTTTCTTTTTGGTAAATTTCGATAAGCTTCGGTATGTATTCTAATTTTAGTTGCGATTTCAATATAAGGATCTAGATTAGGGGTCTCTAAAATACCTAGATAACCTAAAAGAATTATTGTATAGATAGATTTTATGATATTAGTTCTGGCTTGAGCTAAGGATCTATTAAAAGAACCTCTTGTTACGCCATCTCCCATAAGCCTCAATTTAGCTTTTTGATCGTAATTGATTACTTTATCGTTTATTTTCTCCGCTAAAACATCTATTAAAATCGTTTCCAATTGTATTTTAGTTAAATGACTATTTTTGTAGAGTATTTTTGCTATTGGGTCTTGAAAAACACTCTTTAACCATAGTTCAAGACTACTTTTGAGTGACTCCTCTTTCAATTAATAGAACCTTCCTAGTGGATACAGATATATATACATTATAACTTAAACCTAAGGCTTTGCTATAATTTAAAATATTATTATTAATGACGTTAATTTTTTTATTGATAATAAAATTCAGCATAAGCTTACTTTGTCATTCTATTATATGAACAGATTTTAATAATAAGATTAAATAAGATAATTTAGAGTATGTTTAGAAATAATCAAGAAAAAAATTATGGTTTTTATTGTGATATCTCACGTGATTTCCTTAATCACAAGGCTTAACTTATAAGAAAGTATATTTAAATTTGTTATTATCTAATAATCTTATCTCTGAACGTATTCATTTGGTTATAACAACAGAATAAGTAGATGAGTTATTATGGGAAGAGGAAGAAGGAAAGTTGTGAAGATACCGAAGAGAAAGCTTCCAAAGGTATTTCTTTGTCCAAAGTGTGGAAAGAAGGCTCTAGAAGTAGATCTCACTTCAAAGGTGGAAAAAGGAATAGTTAAGTGCGGTAATTGTGGTCTTGTGCAAGAGTATATCACGAAGAAATACTCTGAAATTATAGATATATATTGTGAATTTATTGACGATTTCTATAAATAAATAAATATAAGAGCAGGACATTTATAATGATTAGAAAAGTAGAAAGGCATCTTATGGATAAAATTAAAGAATTTGGTGCAATTCATATAGTTCTCATTGATCCAGAGAAAGCAAGTTCTAGTAGAGCTTCATTCATTGCACGCAAAAGCGAGGAAGCTGGCTCGGTAGCTCTGATGATTGGAGGTTCTACAATTTTCTCTTCAAGCAATCTTGATAAAATAGTGAAGTCCGTAAAGAAAGTTGTAGATATTCCAATTATACTTTTCCCAAGTAATATCACAGGTGTTAGTAGACATGCAGATGCTATTTGGTTCATGTCTCTTCTAAACTCTTTAGACCCGTATTTCATCATAGGTGCTCAAGTATTGGCTGCTCCTCTTATAAGAAGCTTTGAGATTGAAGCGATACCTCTAGGCTATCTAATAATAGGTGATGGCGGTGCAGCTGCAGTAGTAGGTAAGGCTGCCCCAATACCAAACAATAAACCAGAACTGACTGTTGCTCATGCTTTAGCTTCTCAATACTTGGGAATGAGGTTCATCTACCTTGAAGCAGGCTCCGGCGTCAGCAAAACAGTGCCAACAGATATGATTCAGATGGTGAATAATGTAGTAAATACGCCAATTATTGTTGGTGGTGGGATAAGGAGGGGGGTTCAAGCTAGAAAGATTGTGGAGGCAGGTGCTGAAATAATAGTCACCAGTACGGCTTTAGAAGAAACCAGTAAGAACTTGGTTGATGATAAGATTAAAGAAATGGTTATAGGCATAAAAGAAGGAGTAAAACATAAACATAATACTTGAATGGTGGATGAATAATGACATCTTTTGAACATTATTTTTCTTCACTGAAAAAGGTTCTAGGAAAAACAAATCTATATGACATTTGGCCAAATTTCGAACCAGAATACGATAAAAAAGAGTTCGCTTGGACCAATCTAAGAGGTTTGGGAGAAACATTACTTCTAAATTGTGGTAAATGTGATGGTCCATCTGATATGAGGCATGATAAATGTATCGTATGTGTTAATAAAAGAAAGGATATGGCCAACTCAGCTTATAATAAAGCGATGGGACGTCAATCTGAAAAATGGTCTACAATTGTCTTATGTAGGATTCATACAGATCAATTTTAAAAATAAGAACTATGTTGATTTTTCTGTCAGAAATTATGAATAAAACATAAAGATATTTTACTCTTCATTTATATTAATCATCTGTTGGATTATGATTAAAAAGTCCTATCATCCAAAAGCATTTCTCATTAACAAGAAAAATGTTAATCCAGGTTTAAGTTCTAGGTCTAAAATAGCTTTTTTTCTTGAAAATAAACTCTCAAGTACAAAATTAATCAGTCAAAATATCAAAATGAAATACTCAACTACACTCTATCATCTTCATCTAATGGAGGAAAGTAAAATAACTGAAAGATTTGGAGAAAAATCCTATTTGTGGAAACTAACTGGTTCTGGTCAAACGAGATTGACGAGAAAACTTGATAACGATAAAAACATATCACAATAGTAACCTTAATAAATTTTCAGAAATAGTCTATAAATCAATCTTAATTTATACTTAATTTCAGATGACTTGCCAAATATTTCTGTTTTGCATTCTTTTATTGCATTCAAAATATCTTTTATATTTCTGCTTTCTGAATCAACAATTGTGAAGGCATCTCCAACTGTTTCTGGAAAATGGGAATCGCTTCCGGCAATAGATGCTAAACCAAGATTCCTGGCCAATCTAATATTCCTTTTGAGAAAAAAATTTGCGAAAGGTGTAATTGCTGAAAATATCTCAATTCCATCAATAGGCAGATCTTCTAAGTCTCTAAGTCTTACTCTATTGAAAAAAGGAACTGTTGGATGAGGTATTATTGCTAATCCTCCTTGAACATGAATTCTTTTCAGTACTTCTAAAAGTTCAAGATTATCTTCTATATAATTTCTAATTCCAAGTGATAAGATTTCGCCTTGCTTAGTTCTGATTTCTTCTCCAGGAATAACAATTAGAGTAGTTTTTTTCTTTTTTGCTTCTTCGACTCCTTCCATGGTATTATGGTCTGTTATAGCGATACCGTCTAATCCCCTGAGTTCGGCTCTTTCAAGAATTTCCTCAACAGAACCAGTAGAGTCAGAATTGTTAGTATGTATGTGCAAATCAATTTTAAGTTTCAAGAAATTGTTCTTCCCTTTCAAGAATTCTAAAATTAAGTTAGAACCAAAGAATAAAACCTTACGTCTCTTATACATATATCAGATTGTATTCATTAATACAGGATTTTGATAATCTAACAAAATACTCTCTGGTGCGTGCTAAAACAATTAATATCTCTGCTCAAATTTTTCATTAATAGCTCTTGAAAGAATTGGTGCTACTGACACTTTAGCAAACTCATTCACTACGCTGTCAGTTCCAACTACCTCTTTAACACCTGCCTCTTTCAAGTCTTTCCATGCATCTCCTAAAAGTAAAGCGTGGGAAACTCCGACAAAAACTCTTCTTGCTCCTTGTTTTATAAGCATCTTTGTAGCATTGGCAGCTGTTCTTCCAGTACTAATAATGTCATCAATTATTATAACATCTCTTCCCTTAACATTGATTAATTTTGATTGTGTTGTAATGTCTCCCGTGTAACGGTTTCTCTTTTTCTCGAAATAATCATAATTTGCATCTATGTTTTCAGCTGCAAATTTTGCCCTTTCTATAGCTAATCTCTCATTGTCAGGTGAAACAATAAAAGGATCCTTAAGGTCATATTTATTGAAGTATTTTGCGAGTTCTCCTGAAGCAGTTAAGTTAATTGTCTTAACATTATACAAATTGAGGACATTCTGATTGTGAATATCAACTGTGTAGAGAAAATCTACACCTAGCCGTTCTAGTGTTTCAGCTACCAATCCAGCGCTAAGACACTCCCCTTGAAGATATCTTTCATCCTGACGACTATATGCTAGATAAGGTGCAAAAAGCTTTATGGACCTAGCTCCTAGGTCTCTTACTGTATATAAGATAAAGAAAAGCTCCATCATTTGTTTATCTATGGGGGGATATAAGCTTTGAATAACAAATAATTCTTCCCCATTCACCTCTTCATCAAGTTTGAAATAGAATTCTCCATCAGGAAACCTTTTATTTTTACCATCAATCAAAGAAACATCCATTAATTTCCCTATCTTATGTGCTAATTCCAGAGATGCCGGACCTCCAACTATCTTCAACCTTTCTATCCTCCGAGATGAAATCAGAATTATTTGAGGTAAGATAAAACTTTTCCTCTTTAAATATTTTCAAACTATTAAAACTATTAGAATCCCATTACTCATACTAATTAAATGTGATAACTTAATTAGAACTATATTAATTTAAAGAAAGGTTGATTCGTCAATGGAAGAGAAAGAGGAAAAGCGATATAGAAGAATTGAAGAATGGCAGAAAATCATTAGTGAATGGGCAGTTACTAAAGGATTCTCTTGGACAAAAAAAGACACTAATACGATGCTTCTAAGACTACACAGTGAGGTCAGTGAAGCCGCAGAGGCACTTAGAGATAAAAATATAGATCAATTTGCTGAAGAACTTGCCGACGTTTTCATCAGATTAGTAAATCTGTGCGGTGTATGGAACATTGACTTGGAAAAAGAAGTTGCTATTAAACATAATAAAAATATTGGACGCCCTTTTTTGCATGGAAGGGTATATAAGTAACAAACACAGGACTTGACCTTTTACTCGGTCGATGCAACATTCTGCTAAATCGTTTCAAGTAAATTTCTATTTAGAATTGTATGTTTAGCAATAACATTCTTTCTAGGATAATCTAATGAATAATGTATTCCTCTAGTTTCCTTTCGCAGCATTGCTGAATATATAATGATCTTGGCTATTAAAGCCAAATTGCGGATCTCTACAAGATCAGCATTTATAATGAAGTCCCAATAGTACTGATCAATTTCTTTTATTAATAATTCAATTCGATCCCTAGCACGTAGCAATCTTTTATTTGACCGCATAATGCCAACATAATTCCACATCAAACGACGTATCTCATCCAGGTTATGGGTGACAACGATCATCTCATCACTATTTACAGCTTCTCCTGCTTCCCATATAGGAAATGGTTTAATAGGAATTCCTCTTTCTAGAATTCTTTTGCATTCTTGAGATGCATAAAATCCACAAACCAGAGCTTCTATGATTGAATTACTAGCAAGTCTGTTTGCTCCATGAAGAGCGGTACAAGACACTTCACCAATTGCCAATAAATTTCTAACATTAGTTATTCCTTTTATAGTAGCTTTTATACCGCCGCAACAATAATGGGCAGCTGGAACTACCGGAATAGCTTCTTGAGTTATATCTATATTATAAGATAGGCATTTATCGTAGATTTCTGGAAACCGATTTCTTATAAATTTTGGGTTCTTCATTGAAATATCTAATAATACGTGGCTTTCACCACTTTTTTTAAGTTCATTATCTATTGCTTGAGCAACAATGTCTCTAGGTGCAAGTTCCATCATAGGATGATAATCCATCATAAAACGCGATCTCTTCGAATCTGTGAGTATCGCTCCTTCACCTCTAAGAGATTCGGATATTAAAAAAGAGTCAGCCAAAGGATGATATAGTGTTGTTGGATGAAACTGAGTGAACTCCATATCCATTATGGTAGCTCCAGCTCTATATGCCATAGCTATACCATCCCCTGTAGCTACATCCGGATTTGTAGAATGAAGGAAAACTTTTCCAATTCCTCCTGTTGCAAGAACGGTTAATTTAGAAACGAAATTCTGGATTTCTCCGGTTTTTTTGTTCAATACATAGCATCCCAAGCATCTATTATTTTTGACGAATAGGTTTATTGCCACCCGATTTTCCAGAATTGTAATAGATGGATGTTCTAAACAAGTCTTCAATAATACATGTTCTATTTCTCTTCCTGTTAAATCGTTTGCATGAACAATCCTTCTTTTTGAATGTCCTCCTTCAATTCCAAGATCAAAACTTCCATCCTCCTTCCTGTTAAACCTAGCTCCCATCTCTACAAGATTTGAGATGCAGTCTGGTGCTTTTCGGACAACCTTTTCAACAACTCTTTTGTTGCATAAACCATCACCACAAATCATAGTATCATTAATATGAGATTCGAAAGAATCATTTGAGGATAGGACTGCAGCTATTCCTCCTTGAGCATAGTTTGTGTTTGATTCGGTTCTTTCCTTTTTTGTTATTACTAAAACCTGTCCAAAATCAGCCATATTTATTGCAAAATATAATCCTGCTACACCGCTGCCGACCACTATGATATCAACTACAAAATCTTTGTTTAGTTCGCGCATTTAATTCATCTTCTTTGCATATTATTGATCTTTTAAGGTAAACATCTGATTATGCAAATTAGATTAATTCTTTAGTTTAAGTGTTTGTTAATTTTCTCTATTTCTATTCAATAAACGCGCGTAGGCTTTTTTATTAGGAAAATATTAAAGATCACTACAAGATTGGGTCGTGAAAAGGATATGTGTACTCGGTAGTATGACTCATGATTTGACTTTAAAAACTGTAGACTTTTTCTCTATGGGTAACAGAAAGATTGCTAATAATATAGTAGAGATGCAGAAGCCAATCAGTAAAGAGAGAGACAAATTAATACAAGACGGTTTCATTCTTGAGATACTAAAATATATGATGCAAGTCAAAGGAGCATTTCTATGCTATATAGATAAATCTTAAGTGCTACCTTAGAGCCGATAAGATAGGTGTATTATGAATGTCTCAAAATCTAGCAAAAATTAAGGCGGGGGAGAACAAAAAGACTTTCTTCCTTTGACTCAACTGGGTAATAACCAAAACCGCTGGATACTTGAGCCTAGTGAAACAAAAGTCTTAGCTGACATTGAAGATCCCGGAATCATAACTCATATTTGGATGACCAAACAACAGCATTACAGAGAAGTTTTATTGAAAATCACTTGGGAGGACTCTAGGTTCCCCAGCATTTTATGTCCTTTAGGAGACTTCTTTTGTCTTGGCCATGGAATCGTCAACTCTTTTCAATCATTACTATTCACAACATCAACAAGTAACAACAATCAGTTTAACAAAGGCTGTGCTCTAAACTGTTACGTTCCAATGCCTTTCAGGAAAAAAGCGAAAATAGAAATAATAAATGAATAAGTAAAT
>JAEOTE010000075.1 GCA_016839945.1 Candidatus Heimdallarchaeota archaeon
GAATGGATAAGTCCTGCTTCCTCTGTTTCTTGAAGAATTTCTAAAGCCCTTTTCATTGTAATTGGTTTTGTTCTATTACTATTCTCATATGCATCTTTTCTACTTGAAAATGTCATACATACTTCTATTGGATAATCACATGGTTCTCCTAGAAAATCCTTCTGTTTTTTACAGATACATTCTCTTATCCCCCAGCTTTTAGCTTGTTTTACCATATTCTCTGCTTTTTCATATGGGTGGATTTCAAGTTCAGTTTTTATTACTTGATTAACAGGTACAACTCTTTGAATTGGGGGATTTGAAGTGAATAAGATATCACCACGAGTTTTTTGCACATACTCTTCAAAGAGATGAGCGAATTCTGAATCCATTCGATGAATTTGTTCTTCATAAATCCCAACTACAAAAGGGAGTAAGCCATATTTTTCTACTCCTTTCGATCTTCGGATATGTATTTGTCCTTTCTCTCTCATTACCTTGAGTTTTAAAACTAATTCATCATCTGGTATTTTTAATCGCTTTGACATTTTTTCTATTGTTTCCCCAGAGAGTTTCATTTTGCTTGCAATTTCTGCTTCATCAGGTTCGAAAATCCATTGGAGAAGTCTTATGTGAGTATCATCTTTAGTTGTAGGAAAACCATTAGGAATTCTGTTTAGAACCTTGGTTAACTTATGATAAGGATCTCGTCTCTTTGAGAAAGCTTGAGTCAAAGTAGTCTACTCCTAGTATTTTGATTTCTTAATAGCTCATTCAAAAGTATTTACTTGCAACAAATGTATGAGTCGTATTTTGGATTTAGAACAATCAAATTTTGATTCATAGTTTTTCATACTTCTCAAGATTGTTTAAAATTATCAAAAGTTTATTCTCAAAATCCTCTATTTCTTCTAATGGAAAATCTTCATAAAATATTCTACTCATTTCTAAAATAATTTTGTTATAAATTTCTAAATCCTCAAAGAATTTTTTCTTTAGTTTGATAAGGTATTTTCTTCTGTCTTCTTTGGAATGTACCCTTTCTATTAACTTCTTAGATTCTAATTTATCTAAAACAACAGTAAGTGTTGAATTACTTAAAGAAGTGCGATTAGCTAATTCTTGAATTGAAATTAAATCTTGTTCTCTTAAAGCAAAAAGCACCCTACCTTGAGAAGGATTCAAATCTGCTAAATTATGTTCTCTTAGTTTTTTTGAAAATAATCTGTCAGAAGTCTGATGAATCTTTGCAATATATAATCCAATCTTAGAAGGTTTTTTCATATCAGTAATTGCATGATTTTCTGGATTAAATATCTTTCGATTTCGAATATTTCGTTTTCGAAATATTTTTATATAAATCTTCTAACACTCTAGTGGGTGGACTAAAATTACAAATATTCTTGTTACGGGACCGAGTGGGAATGTAGGAAGAGAAGTTATTAAATCTTTACTGAATAAAAAACAAAATATTTTTGCAGCAGACATACATAAAGAACCAGTAAAGATTTTATTTGGAGATTCAGTTAAATTTCGAAAACTTGATTTCTATGATAGGAAAACTTTAGCTCCCAGCTTGAATAAAATTGATCGAATCTTTCTAATGCGTCCTCCACAAATTGGTAATGTCCAGAAATACATGTTTCCATTCATAAGTCTCATCAAGAAGAAGGGAATTGAACATGTAGTTACGCTTTCAATAGCTGATGCTAATCCAATGGTTCCTCATTACAAAATTGAAAAGCAACTAGAAGAATTAGAAATCCCTTATACTCATTTAAGAGCAGGTTACTTCATGCAAAACTTGTCAACAACACATAAAGATTCTATTCAGAAAGAGAAAGATATTTTTGTTCCAGCAAGTGATGCAAAATTTAATTTTACAGATGTAAGAGACATAGGAGAAGTCGCAGCTAAGCTTTTACTTACTGGTGAATACAAAAATCAGACTATTCATATAACTGGTAGTGAATTGTTTGATTTTCATGAAATAGCACAGAAGATGAGATTAATTTTAAAGCAACCTATCAAATACAGTAATCCTTCTGGAAGAGCTTTTAAGAAGAAAATGCTAAAGTATGGTTTTGACAAAGGTATGATCAGAGTCATGAGAATGATTTATTTTGTTGCTAAGAAAAAGAAATCAGATACGATTTATAGTGATTTTGAGAAAATAATGAATAAAAAACCAATATCAATTGAGAAATATATCAAGGATTATGCAGAATATTGGATTTAAGATTGCTTTCAACCAACCAAAAGGATATATACTTATCTCTTGACAATTTAAATATATATCTGGGGTTTCAAACTTGAGTGAAGCTAGTAGCGTAGAGACGGTTAGTTATCAATGTAATAAATGTCAAAAACAGCGAAAATTAGTTATTCCTACTAAACTGATAAGGATAGAAACTATATCAGGTCTAGTAGAACTTGTTGATGTTCATAAATGTGATAAAGGTAATCTTTCAGCTATTAAATGTTTTATAGATAGTTCAATAGTTGTAAGATCTCAAGTTCACATCAAGTCGACACACTATGGTTATGAAACTGATCGTGATTTTTCTACAGTAGTAAATGAAAACGATGTTTATGCATCCCTTGGAATTCCATCACCAAGAAAAACAGAGATGATTAAGCAGCAGATTAAATCAAGAAATTTCGAAGGTAAAAATATTGTTGGGATAGAGATTAAAGATAAAATCCGAAATAGCGAATATACTTTTGAGAAAGGAGATGGAGGAAAGAGATTTACAGTAAAATCAATTTTAGGATTCATTGATATCAACCTTTTTCTTTCAGAAAAAGTAACAGATAGAATCCTCAAGGAATGGAAGCAAACTATCAAAGCTACAAAAGATAAAGGTATTCAAAGTTTCCCATTTAGTGCTACACGAAAATGGATTCAAATTGTTGCAAATACATTGGAATCTTTGATATATTTGGATGAAGAAGTGCTCAAATTGATTGCCGACTATCTTGATGACAATATACTCAAAGAACCAGATGAAATAAAACAAATTGAATTGGATCTCTTAGTTAATTCTACAATAGCCTTTCCAAGATCTTCATCTGAAGGAATTCAGAAGTTTAATGATAAACAAGCTATAGTATTCGCTGGTCAGAATCCTAATATTATGATTTTATGCAAAGATATCTTATTCTACTCATTAACTAACTTCGAGAATACTATTCTTGATACATATAATGAAAAAAGTTCCCAAAGAGATTATTCAGATTTTCTTTTTGGTTTGAGTCTCATTATAAAAGAAGGATTCATTAAAATACTTAGGTTAGAGTTTGAGTAAGATAAAAAAAAAGAAAAAGATTAGGGTTATTTCAGTTTATTCAATAAATCTATTGCACATTGCCAACCTGACCAAATTGTTGATGAGAATCCTCCACCAGGGAAAGTCCAAGCTGATGCAAAATATAGATTTGGTATGGGTGATTTTGATTTGATTCTCCTCATTCCAGCTTGAGATATTGTTTGTGCAAATCCTATTGATGTACCTCTTGGATTATGAGTATATCTCATCTTAGTTTTTGGAGTTGCTACACTAACGTATTCTATATGATTCTTTATGTTTGGTATTAGTTTATTTAATCTTTCAATGAAAATAGCAACAATTTCTGATTTTCTTTTCTTATATTCCTCGTCTTCAAGGTAGAACCAATCTTCGATATTGTCTATCATACTTATTGTTCCTGTACTTTTGCCAGAAGGAGCCATTCCTGAATCAACTTGACCAAAATCAACGAAGAGATAAGCCCTTTTTCTATAATCACCGTAATTATTAGGAAAAACATTCTCTAGCTTAAACACACTTTCATCATTAACTACAGTGGTATAATCTTTATGTCCTAGTTCACTGAGAAGAGTATTGAAACCAAAGTAAAGATTTAGAGTTGAATGACCTATTTTCATGTTTACTACTTTGTCTCTTAATTTTTTACCTTCCTCTGCAGGTATCAAATCACTCACTACATGTGGAATTGAAGCATTCGCAACAACAATTTTTGTAAAAACCTTGATAGGATTACTTGTTACATCAGTTGTAGGAACATATTCAACACCACAGACTTTACCTTCATCAAATAGGAGCTTGGTAGCTTTATGATTAGTTAATACAATGCCACCTTTATCCTTGATAAAATTAACAAGATGATTGGATAGTTTCATTGAACCCCCCTTGATGTAGTGATTTCCTCCTTTAAAATGAGAAGATAATGCTATAGAGAAAATAACTGCTGATAACTTATATGGGTCATCTGCATAATATTGTATTGTTCCAATTAATGCTAATTTCAGATCTTCATTTTTGAAATACTTATCTAACATATCACCAGCTGTTTTTCCTCCCCATTTTGGAATGCTAGAATAAAGTATTGGAACTAGTGGACCTATTAATGCTTGCATAGCTTTATTTCTCGGAATTTTATGTGTATGAGTTGTTACTTTTTCTATTTCATTAAAGAATTTGATAATGCCTTTTCTCTCTTCTGGGAATTGTTCTATTAAAACTCTTATAGCATCTTCCCTTCTGTCAGGTATAGTGAAATCTATTCTCCCGTTAGTGAAACGATAATATCCAGTTGTTATCTTTTCGAATTCAACATTAAAATAAACGTCTAAATCTTCAAAAATCTCTATTTTAGGATCTCGCTCATATAAACCATCCATAGAGTGTAAACCTACATCAATCGTGAAATTTTCTTGAGTAAAACAAGTTGCAAAACCACCTGGGACAGAATGCTTTTCAATCAAAAGAACTTTCTTTCCCTCTTTTGCAAGTTTAGCACCAGTAACCAATCCACCCAAACCAGCACCGATTATTGCGACATCTACTGCCATATATAGGTCATTCATAAAGTGATTTATTATTCTTTTGCATGAAACCCACCTTTGGAAATAAAAATCTATTTTCAAATTGGTGTAAAGGGTACTACCTTTTTAGATTAAGCCCTATACAAGAAGGAGATGTTCTTGACCAAAACAATAAGTCAATGTTGAGATGTTCCTTCCAATAAGATCTCCTTAATGCAAACTTGAAAGTGTTTTTTCTAGATATGGTTAGAAAGGTAGAATGCTTCATGAATACAATTTTTGATTTTTTATTTCTTAGATAAAAAGTATAAAGAAACTTAAGAGTTTCCCAGCAAAAATCATTATGAACTTACGAAACTTGTGAAAAACTCATTTTCAGAGTTTTAAACGCAATGTAATAATGATTCCTTTTCTGAAAGTCGAAATCCTTTGTGTCTAGAAGTCTAAAAAAAAATTATCTTTACAAGTTCTTAAATAATTCAAATTTAGACTATCATAACATTTTATAAGGGAAAGGACGCTTAAAAAACGTGAAGATAAATGAGTCAAAGCAGTGGTAAATTCGAATCAAAAGTAGCAATCTTAGGATTATCACAATCAGGAAAAACATCAATTAGACAGGTTATATTTGAAGGATTTGCACCTGAAGCTACATCTCAAAACCCAGCAACGGTGAGAATAAACAGAAAATTATTCAATATGGCTGGTAGCTCAATTAATTTGTTTGATGTAGGAGGACAAAGTGCTTACATAAACGAAGCATTTGATCAATATAAAGAAAGAACCTTCTCTGATGTGAAAGCTGTTATTTTTGTTGTTGATGTATCAGACGCAGCAAACGTTATGAGATCAAAATATTACTTTGATCTAACTATTGAAAATATCAAGGAAATTAGTCCTCATGGTAGGATATATGTTTTTGCGCATAAGATGGATGTAGTTCCAACAAATAAAAGAGAAGCAGTTTTGCAATCAATTAAAGACATTTTCGAAATTGAAAACTTCGAGAATGCAGACATATTTGGCACATCTATCTTTGAAGATTCCTTATGGGATGCAATGCAAAAAGTTTTGACATTGATTTTTCCAAGAGATGATGCAAAAACCACTGAAATAAAAGATATCTTTGGTAATTATGATTTAGCATTCATTGCTGTTTCGACTTCTCATGGATTAGTTTTATATTCAGAACCTGAAAGACCTGCTGGTGTTAATTTTGAAAGATTAAGAAATGAGCTTGCTAACACTTACTTCCCTGGAATGGTTCTTGATTTTGCAGTTTTTTCATTAGGTAATTACTCGGTTTTTATGAGAGAGATAGAAAACGATTTAGTCGTTACATCGGTTTTTGATGGAATTAATGATTTGAATACTGCTAGAAAATCGTTTTTAGAAATGAGTGGAAGAGTAATGCACATTTTCCAACCTGATGAATTAATAGGGCAAGCTAAAGCAAAAATGAAAAGCACACTTAACGATTATTTGGAAAAGAATCAACTTCGAAATCTTGAGGAAATAGAAAGACGATATGATACAAAAGTTAGTGTGAAGTGTGACATCTGTGGAAAACAAGTCCAAAAATCTATTTTAGATGTAGCAGTCGAAAACACAGAGAACCTCGAAAGAGGTATCAAGATATCTGCAGGTTTTGGTGTCACAACAATAGAGATGTATCCCATTCATGAATGTATTGAAGGAATAAGAGAGATACCCATATTCTTAGACAGTGATTTAGAATATAGAAGATTTGACAAAAGTAGGCCTATTTGATTTAATTACTCTTCTGATTCAGTTTCTTGCACAATAGTTTCTTCAACTTCCTCAGATGTTTCTGATTCTTTAGAAACTGTTTGAGTTAGAAAGTTAGACATACTCTTAATAGCTGCATCAGAAAATATTCCATTAGATACTTCGGTCTTAGTTTTCATTAAGAAATTAGCAAAATTCTTGATATCATCAGCATTGAAATCTATTCTGATTTCATCAACATCTGATGTTGTCTCTACAACTGGTTCTGGTTCAGCTTGTACTGGTTCTGGTTCAGCTTGTACTGGTTCTGGTTCAGCTTGTACTGGTTCTGAAGCTACCTCTATTTCTCCACTTACAAAAGATCCTACTTCTTGCATCATTTCTTCAGTTACTTCTGGTTCTACTTTTCCTTCAACCATTTCAGTCACAGGTTCAGGTTGTGGAACTTCTTCTTCAGTAACACTGGGTTGTTGTAGAATTTCGGTTAGTCCAGCAGTAAGTTCATTTTTTAATTCAGGTTGGACTTCAATAACTTCAGAAGGAACATCAGGAACTTCTTGAGGTTCTACAGCAAGTTGTTCTGCTATTTGTATTTCTGGTTCTGCTTCAACTGTAATCATTTCTGGAGGAGTTTCTATAATTTCTACTGGAGCTTCCTCCACTTTTGCTTCCTCTGCCACTTCCAATTGAGCTTCAGCTTCAACTACTAATGGAGCTTCTTCAATAGGTACTGTTTCAATTACTTCTCCTGGAGCTTCAACTTTCTTTACTTCCTCAGTTGTCTGAGCGAATTTAAGAATCAGTTCGAATAATTTCTCCTTTCTTTCTGCAGTAATTGTTGAAAGAGAAGTTATCAATAAATAATTACTAGCAAGATTGAATATCATACCATGAACAGTATTACTAGTGGTTGAAAATACTGTACCAGTAGGTTCCACTTGATCTCCCATTTCACGAAGTTTACTTTTTATTTCATGTAATCCAATCAGATAATCCATTGATTTTTCGATAAGAATATCAGACTGAGAAGAAGCACCAATAACAGGAGAATATGTTTCTTTATCTATTAGAACAATCTCAACTATTCCATACTCTGTGAGATCAAACTGTAAATCCAGCTTTCCAAAAGTAGGCATAACAGCTTGAGGTTCTGGATTAAGAAAATCTCTTAGTTGTTGAATTCTGGGATCTTCTTTATGTTCCACTGCAAAGCTTTGAAATTCTTGACTCTCTTCTACTTTCTCTCCTAGATTTGAGATTAATTCAAAACGTTGTGTGTTAATTCCTGCTTCTCTCATAACTGTAAAAACTAAATCTTTGAGACTCTCTGGGTAGTAGATACTTGTATTCTCAAACTCTATTGGAAAACGTTCATCATCAAACAATTCGCGAATATGTTGATGAAGTACTACCATTCTCTCAGGAGTAACAAGATCAACTTTGTGACATAAGACCGTTATACATCCATCAGGGTTTTCTTTTTTGAATTGCCTAATTGTAAAACTAAACCTTCTTTCTGATTCTTCAAAGAGTTCAGGTTTTGTAACATCAACTACCCATACAAGGAGTTTAACATTGGAAAAAACTAGATGTCGAAAGTGAGTTACTGCTTCGTTCCAATAAGCTTCTTGCCCTCCAGAATCTATTACTAAGCTTTTTTGTTCCTCATCGATGAAATGTCTTTGATAGTGAACAGTCGCCATGTAGTCTACCATATCATCTGGTATTTTATCAAAAAATACTACATCTTTTATAGCAGTCTTACCAGCAGCTTGTAGACCCATCAATAAGATTTTATCTTCCACTTCTGGAGCATCATCTTTGTCTCCGTAGAGTTCATCGAATAGATATGACACGAGTTTTCCCCTTGCTAGTGCTATTAATATTTATCTGTATATAATTAAAGCAAAAAAACCCATATCAATATATCGATAATGACGCTGGAGATAAAAAAGAGAGAAAGACTATATCTTTATCTTTTCTTTTTTAATTGCTGCCAACAGAATAGCAATAGATTTTCTTTTAATTTTACTAATATGTCCTTTAACCTCTTCTAAAGATTTTTTGGTCTTTAAAGAATCAATGAGTTCATCAATTTCATCATACATATGTTCTTGGTAATTCAACAATAGATTTCCATATTCATCATCAGCTAAAACAATGAGAGATAGATTTTCAAATCCTCCACGAGCTGCTTTATTTGGCAATTGAACACCATGCACAAAACCTATCATTTTTTCAGCTGGTAGAATTATTGATCCCACTCTTCTTCCGGCATCATGTTCCTCAAAACCTAAAGAGCTATATGCTTGATCTGCAATCTTGAGTAAGAAGTTTTCAACACCTATTCGCATTCTTCCTATATAAGTAGTCGATTCAAGATTGTGATCACTAACTAAAGGTATAGGACCTTTTCTTTGATCAAAAATCGTTAACACCGCTCCCGGTGATAATTTCAATTCATAGCTTATAACATCTTCATTAGCAACTGATTCCATCAATTCTTCGAAAGGTTTTCCTCTTGTGACTCTATAGACAACAAAAGAAATAATCGCAAGAAATGCAACACTACCAGCAATAATGATGTAAAGTAATCTTGTTGGAAAACCAGGAGTTCGAAGAGTAAGTATCTTTTCTTCCACTTCAGAGTAAGAAATATCAGTATACGTACCTCCAGCATATGAAGCTGATATCATAACATATTCAATGTCTTCTGACATTCTGAAAATCAATGTATAATATCCATTAGGATCTGTCATAACATCAAAAACCTCAACTGTAGTATAATTATCAGGAATTAGTGCATTAACATTATTTGAATCTGTTGAATTGAATATGTAGACAGAAATTTGTATATCAGTAAAACCTATTCCAGTACCGTTTTCGAAGCTTAGAAATGCAGTTATTACTAGATCTGTATTCTCTAAAATGGTTGAATTGGAAACTTGTAATTCAAGCACTACAGAAAGTGGAAGTACTTCGAATTCTAACGTGAAGTTTTCATCAGTTTCGTCAAAATGAAATATACTCTCAGCCCGTATATCTAGAGTGTGATTACCCTTAGCAATGTTGTAAGTTGAATAGTTAAACCAATAATCATTGGTACTTGTAATTTGATAGAAATCTTGAATTTCCTCTCCATTAACTTCTATATACTCTATAGATTGATTCTCTCCTAAATGATCCTTAAGATTAAGTGCAACCGTTACATCCGAACCATATTGAACATCTAGAATACTCTGATCCTCTACTAATGTTAAGCTACCTTGCATTTTATCTATCGTTAAATAAATATACAATCTTTGCTCCCCTC
>JAEOTE010000076.1 GCA_016839945.1 Candidatus Heimdallarchaeota archaeon
ACAATACCTACTGATTTGTACCTTAATTCGTTAATACAATCCATTAGTTCATTGTGAACAGATTCTAAACCAAATTGGGAACTATATACTGACAATCATAACACCAATCTAATTATTCAACTATACTTGTGCATAAAAACACAACAAAAAAAGAAGGAAGATATGTTCTTTTTACTTCATTTTGAATAATTCTCAAAAAGATTTTTACTGATTTCTTTGATTTTCTCTTTTCTTTCTTTTTCGCTTATCTGTAAAGAATGTGCTTCTTGAGGTTTAGTAAAAACCAATATCTCATCAGTAGTGGTTGGTTTATTTCTATTTATAGAACGGTAATTATCAATTGCTCTGAAGTATGTTTCAGGTTCATATATGAAAAGTGAACCAGGGGCAACAAGGATAATGATGTCAGACTCTCTTATGCACCAAGCAGGATGAGCTGAATTATTGAAGCTTTCAACAACAACAATTTCTGAATCCTTCTTCAAGCATTCAAAAGCACTTTTTGTTGCTTCTGCATAGAATTTACTATTCAACGAATAATACTCTTGCTCATTTTTGTATAAACTTACATCTTTAGCTTGCTTGATAATGGGGTCAGTAAGTGAAAGATCATTCCAAAATTTATTATTTGTATATATAGGATCATTCACGATATATGTTGAGTTTACATCAGTGTTTGAATTGCAGATAGAAAAACGCTGAAGCAAAGATTCACTACTTGAATATTTTGAAAAGAAGAGCTTTAGAGAACTTTCCTCAAAAAATTCATGTGAAAGAGCTTGTGTATTTACTTTATGAACAGGATTGGCTATTGTTGGGTGAATATCACTTGAAGATTGATCAAGTAAATCAACAATATCTAAGGAAACAAAATGATTGTATTTGTTTGCATTTTTTTTAATTTGATCATAATGATAAAACAAATTATTTCCACTAAGAGGTTTATAGGGTGCGGTTTTTAACTTAAGATTTTTTGCAAAGAAATCAATAACATCCTTAGCTATTGTTGTTTTTCCCGAGTTAAATTCCAGTAAACCTCCTACGAAGACAACAAAAGGCATCGCATCTACCAAAAGAAAATAGGGTTTTCTGTTGATATATGTTTCGAAAAAGAAGTAAAAATAGGAATAAAGAAGCTAGCGAAGTAACATATTAATTTGAGAATTATGTTTATTTGAAAATGCTAGCCTCAATAACTTATACTGAATTACTCTTATAAACTCCACAAAACAAAATAGGTTTATTTCCCACCAAAAATGTCTTTTATGTTAAGGTCTGCCCAATCTATTAATCCAAAAATCAATCCCGTAATAATTACAAAGATGAGTACAGCTATGCCGATTAGAAGAATTTCTTCTAATATAGGGCCCCCTCTTTTGTTTTTAGGTATTAAATTTTTCAAGAGTTGAATTACAAACATTTTATTCACTTTCTTTACTAATATTTGATATTTAAACCCAACAAGAAAACTATAAAATCTTAAATAGGTTCCCTTTTTTTGATTTTTTCAACTATTTAAACCAGTTTACGAATAAATAAAACAGAAGATGAAAATTAGATTAAAAAAAATCTCCCCATTCATATTAGTGTTAGTTGTTGTAGTGTTATCTTCTTATGTTCTATCAGGAAAAAGTATACAAAATAAAGAATTTAATGAAGCAAAAACATCTTCTTCTATCAACCAAGAGCTTGTTTATGAATATAATTCTACTTCCACAATGAAGGAGTTTGAGATAGTTTTTTCACACCTCGAACTAAATTATCTGAACAAAATCTCATTAATCTTTGTAACAAGTGGTCATGTATCTCATAATCTAAAAGTTACTTTCATAATAAACGATACAAGTGTTGAATTTGGAATAGATCATGCGTTTCAAGACAATGCTGATCACACCATAGAAAAGGGACTCAAATATTCCAATATTTATTCAGGGCCTATGAATATCACAATAATATGTGAGGGGAAACTAGATTTTCCGATTTTTTCAGGTACTATCACAATTTACAGTTCAACAAATCTAGAACCGGTTTCAATTCCAAATATAGAAAATTCTTTAGTTTCTCTTCCGTTAGTGCCGAATTCATTTATGTTTGGAGGATCTGTAAAAGAGAATGTAATGTCAGCTTTCTTTATTGACACTGAAGATGAAAGATGTAATGTGTCTTTGTCCTTTTTTTCTAATGATTTTACTGCAGTTGATAGACTTATTGAAGTTGAAATTAATAGTGAAATTTTAAAAATCGAAGAATTTTATAATAATGGCTTAAACTCCTTTAACTTCCTTCTTCCTGTTATTTCTGGATTAAATTTCGTCGATTTTCATTTTACAATTTCATATTGCATTGATTTAGTATTAATAAATAATATTCAACTGAGTGGTTACACTTATTCTTTAATGAAATATATCCCTGAAAATGCAGCTGATTACCACCATTGGGAAGGGAACAGTTTAAGTCATACTTTTGATCTTTCTTCACTAAAACCTTCTAGTATTAATTCAAGTCAAATTCTAAGAATTAGGATTGATTACGGTTATATTGGATCAATAGTTTATCCAGCGATAGATTATTCGATTAGTATAGGTTCTGAGAATCTATTTGTTGGTCAGATAAACATAAATGAACAAACCAATTCATCCCATTCGATAGAATTTGTTAAAAATACTACTTCTTACTTTTCACCTTTAGTTATGAGTATTAGTGGTTCAGCTGAAGGAGAAGGTATTTTCTTCATCTTAAACACAAGTAAGGTTGAAGCGGAAGATATTCCAATGTCTGAAGATGATTTGTTAAATATAGACATTCCAACTATAGATATTCCTTTTGACAAAAGCTCAATGTCGATATTATGGTTATTAATCATTATTCCATTTCTGGTTGTAACCACTTTAGTTTTTAGACGTTTACAGCGGTATGGAAAGAAGACCCTTATGAGTTTTTTCACTAATTCATCCAGAGATAATTTGGCTGAAAATAGAAAAACTGAGAATGAACAAATTAGGATGGACAAAGTAACATATAATCAAGGAGTGATTATCAAAAAGATCTCTTGTTTTTACTGTAACGCTGAATTAACTAAACCAGATGACGATGGACCGATTATTTGTTTGAATTGTGGTAAAAAAACTAGATCTTGCGAAATCTGTAAGGAATATATGATTACTGGAGATAAATTAGTTCAAGTGATTTCATGTGGTCATGTATTTCATAAAAATCACATTCTAGAGTGGATTAAAGTTAAAGGTATCTGTCCAATATGCAAAGAAAGAATAAATGAAGAATCAATAGTAGACTATTATTCTAATCTTTTGTTCTGATTTTCTTCGACTTTAAATGTCAAACTGAAGATAAATAATTGAGTGATTTCTTTGTCCTCTCAAATTGTTTCAAAACAACAACTAGTTACTCGAACTTATCAAATGGGTGTTAGGTTCTATGGAACTAGAGAGAAACGAAGAGAAGATGAAAAAGAAGCTAACCAACGAATAAAAGGTTTACAAGTTCAGCAAGAAGATATTACTCAGGATAGAAAAGCTATCCGTGCTGCTATGAATCTTGCAAGAGAAGACCCACGTTTAGATGCCAAATTTGCTACATCTAGGATTTCTAAAATAACTAGAAACTCTAGAAACATAACAAAAAGTGCTTATTATTGGTTATTTGTAGCTGCCAAGGGAACAGTTGACAGAGAAAAGAAGGTTACAAATTTTTTCAATTTAATGCTTAATCAATCAGAACAAGCAATCGAATGGATGATTTTTGGACGCTCTCCTAGATTAGAAAAATATCTTATGAAAAAATGGGAATTAAGCAGACTGTACATTATCAATCTCATTAACCGCACAAGGAGACAGCTAGATAAATACTGCCCATCTGAGCTGAAATTTAACTCGAAAAATCCTCTCTTAACACAGAAAGAGATTGAAATGGCAATAAAGCAATGCTACAAAAAGAAACGTCTAGACTTGGAATCACCTGATATGAGTAAACAAGCTAAAACCTTTCTCAACAAGCTAAAACTCTTAGCTTCAGAGGTAGACATCGTAGCACCCATACTAACATCATGGAATAACATTGAACAAAAATCTCGTTGGAAGAGCATCAGGCAATTGAACACAATAGTTGCAGAAGCTGTTGGTAAGAAGAACGGAAATTTCTTTTCAGTTTTGAGAACTATCATAGTGTTCGCACTCTTTCCAAACATAGGAAAGACTGTAGCAAGAATAATCAGAAACACACATCCAAAAAAAGTTGTAAATCCACCATTTATGAAGAAAAAGAAAGGAAGAATACCTATCATATTGTTAATGAAAGATATCTTAGTGGTAATGAGACCAGGAAACTCGGAATATATGACTTTTCTAGCAAGAGCAGATGGAGAGTTCGAAATTGGATTCTTATTGAAAAATCATCCAAGGATTACTGCAAAATTAGTTTTTTCAAAGAAAGTTAGAGAGTATATTGCCAGAGGAGCATGTATTAAAGTCCTCTATATCCGAAGCAGTCCAGCACCTAGTTACAAAGTTAGAGTGTCGGTTGTTCTAGAAGGAAATCCAGATATTTTTCTGAATACTACTTTAGTTAAAGAACTCGCAAAGAGGATAAAGGTTTCCAAAACAAAATACATTGGCTTGGATATTAATAGAATAAGCAAGTACATGATTTCATTGTCTAACGAAGTTAAACAACCAAAAGAACTCGATTTATTAATAAATCGTTATCAAAAAATCACAAAAACGAAAATACCTGAATTGCACTATAGTTTAACAAACAAAGGAAAGAAAAAAGATAAAGTAGGATTTGTTAAAACCAAAGGAGAACTAGGGAGAATATATCAGCGGAGAAAGAAATTACTAAAAGAAATAAAGAACTTCATTCCCCATTTTCTAGCTGCTGTAATTGTAAAAAGCAAATGTCAAGTATTGTTCAAAGAGGATCTTGCTATCGATCCTAGAGGAAAGAAAGGAGCCTTGGGAAAAGCTATAAGTAGTATGCCCAAAACACGGAATATTTTTGTTAAAGCTACAACATTAGCATCAAAAGTTCTAGGTTATGATGTAAAATTAATTCTAGTTGATGCAAGAGGAACTAGCAGGTTTCATAATGGTTGTGGAGGACTATTAGAAAGAAGTTTGAAAAGATATGATAGAGCAAAATGTAAGAAGTGCAAAAAAAGTGTTGATACACATATTAATTCCGCTAAAAACGTTCGAGATAAAGGAATGGAACTATTAAAATCAAATAACCTCCCCTCTTCGCATGCGAGGGGTATGGGAAATCTCCCATCAAGCGAGTCTAAACAAACTGCAGAAGTTTAGAAAGCTTCATAGTATGCGACGCATAGCCTCTTTGCTAAAGATTAACTAAAATTAGATGAGTTTTGGAGCGGAGTAGGAGATTTGCACTCCTGTACCCGGTTTTGCAGACCGATGCATCGCTGCTCTGCCAACTCCGCTTTAGGTTTTCTTTTTCTTTTTCTGCATCTTTTTTCTCTTTCGAATAATAAAAAATCTTTCTATCCTTTAGAAGTTAATTTTTCTTATCTTCAACGTTTTTTTAATCTCTTATTATTCAAAAGTATAAAGCAAACTACTTGGACAAAAGTTATATTCTTACTAGTTCTAGTTTAGATGATTCACAGGTGATACAGTAGTGTCTGAAAGCTTCAAGTATAGACTCAATGATCTTTTTGAACTTCTCGTAGCAGGGAAGTATCATGAAGTTATAGATAAAACAGATGAGATACTTCAGAAAAAAGAATCATCAGTTGAGGAAAGAATTGAAGCTTTGATTCTGAAGGGTAGAAGTCTTTACTTCCTAAGTCTGTATGAATACAGAAGAGAGCTTAGAAAAGAAGGAATAACGATAATTGAAGAATCTCTGAGATTGAGTTCAGAGATTGAAGACTACTTACTTATGTTTGAGTCACTTTACATCCAATCTCATATTTTTAATTCAGATTTCATGTACAAAGATGCGTTAAAATGTATAGAACAAGCTGAAAAAATCTACGAAAATCTAAAAACAAAGTACCCTACTCTTGCAACAGAAAAAAAAGCTTTCCTTCTGCTTCTTCAGGATCAAAAACTTTCGCTTAGAGATGAATTGGATATGAATTATACTTGGGATATAAATAAATCACTAGAATTATTGGAAGAAGCTTTAGCTTTGAATAAAAAATCTCTTGAAACAGGTTCAATTCTAAATCGGGAGTTAACAGAATTTATCTATGCAAGAATGGGTATTTCTTACTTCAGGGCTAGTGAATACGAGAAAGCAATAGAAAGTCGAAAGAAGGGATTAAATAATGCAAAAGAACATGGGAACAATATCAGGATAATCTATATACTAAATCAAATTGGCAGGTATTATTGGGAAAAAGGGGAATATGATCAATTTTTAGACTATATTTCGAAAGCTAAAGAGATTAGCGAGAAACTAGGAAATATTAGGGTAATAGGTGGTTCTCATATCCAACTAGGAATTTATTTTGCGGAAACAGGTAATTACAAAAAATCTCTAAAACATACTCAAAAAGG
>JAEOTE010000077.1 GCA_016839945.1 Candidatus Heimdallarchaeota archaeon
AAAGTAGCAGCACTATATGCAGCATAAGGCAGTATCACACTAACTTTGTTGAACTTTTCTCGAAGTATACTGATGATTCGCCATGATGTTGTGGGATCACCTCCTAAGCTGACTATCAAGATATCTACTTCTTTTTGTTCATTTGGTATTGCATTTATTTGCTTAATTAGGTGAGGTATTGCATCCGGAGCTATTACTGCTGTCGCACCACGTCGATGACTTGTTATGAAACTTATTAGTGGTTTTTTACGTATATCTTCAATCTTTTTGTATAGAGTTATTCTCTCCTCAAATGACATATCAAAAAGAAGAATCAATTATTGTTTAATAAATATTACTAAGAATAGTTTTTCAAAAATAATAAATCAAATTTCTTCTAAACAATACATTCAGCAAATTAGAAAACAGATATTTTTCTTAATTCAATATTGCAAAATGCTGCAATGCATATTCTCTTCTAATAAGTAGGAAGCTTCAAGAAGGAGACCTTCATGCAAGGTTTAGATTATAATTAGTACTTTCTGAATATCTCTATCATTTTTTTATAGGGAAACGTCAAAAAAATAAAGAGAAGTGATAAGTTATTCCTTCAATTGTTTCATTTGAGTTGATAATTTATGTTCTATTTTAGACTTTGACGAATAGATGAATAGTACCTAAAATCCATTTCACAGCAACAATCACAGAAAGTATGATGAATGCATTTGGATATGTAGTTATGCCAGTAATACCAACCATAATCCCTTGATTAGCTAGAATTACTAAAATTATCTCAGCTGCTCCTAATGCTCCTAAAACTATAGCAATAATTGTAAGAATGCTTGACCATTTGAAATCCTTCTGGAAATTTGCTCTTATTGCAAAAATAGCCATACATGTAGCAAATCCGAAAATTGCTAAACCAACAAAAGCTGAAAAATCATCTGTTATATATGGTAGATTCATTACGTTGAAAGCAGTTAACAGAATAAGAACATATATTACAAAGAGGAGTGCTCCAACAATCGTTGATACATTTACTAAGATGCTATAAAATTTTGGTGATGTATCTTCTTGAACATTTGTCATTTGGTTTTCCTCAATTTTTTAGTAAAGATACAGATTATAAATTTTATCTTGAAGTCGTATAAAATTTGACAATCAGAGCTTTTACTTGTATTTTCAATCTTAACTAATCTTACTTCTGAATATTGTTAGTGCATTTGGAAAGCTTCTTCTCACAATTTATACCATTCCTATCCGTATAAGAAAACCAAATAGACCATTAAATAGTTTCAAAGTGAACTTCTGACCAAATGAGAGATTCATGTCGACAAAGAATTTCTTCGTAGAATAAAATCTATAATCAGCAGAAGATTCATCTGTGTCTCCTTCATATACTGCTTTAAATGCCGAAAACCAAACTAGATGGCCAAACGGGGGGTTGTAGATAAATGGTTTTTTCATCTTATTTACAAATTTTATTGCCTCTTTTTGTAATTTCTTTGATTGTTTTTCCCTTTTCTTATCATTCATACCTGGAGAGTTCATGACACCGATTTTGCTAACAACTTTTCCACCTGAGGCCATAAGAGCAAGAGCTTTTGTTGCTTCTTTAATCCCCCTATAACTCCCACTAGTAATAAGAATCATAAAACGCTGATTAAAATAACTAGGTCTATGCATCTGATAGGAAAAACGATCAATGTAATTTTTCATTCGCCAATTGACATTCATTGTATGATTGGGACTTGCTAGTATGACTCCATCTGCTGATTCAATTTTTTCTATAATCATATCCCTGTCATCCTTCAGAGGACAAAATTCCTCTCCCTTTGTTAAACAAAGATGACATCCTCTACAATTTTGCAGATCGACTTTATTTAAAAATAAATATTCATATTCGCAATCATATTTCTGTTTATGAATACTTTCAATCGTTTTTATTGCATCATATGTGTGTTTTTTTCGTGGACTGCTAATTATTGCTAATATTTTCATAGTTGTTCGTTTCAAAAGAAATTTGTTTGGTTATATAAACGTTAGCATCAGCTTTTGTAAAAAGTTTTTGCGTCACCCACAAGTGATTTTATAACTCCAAGAAGGGGACCTTAATGCAAGCTTCTAAACTAACCTACAAAATACATTTTTGAAATTCTGTAAAAGTTTTAAATATTATCGATAAATTGATATTATGAGTAATTCAGTATCAAAATATTTAGAATATGAAGAAAAAATGCAAAAATCTGGATTATTCGAGTTAATTTCTGAAGTTTATTCCATTGATTGTGCTCTCTACCCTGGAAGCTATATACACATATCTCCTTCATTTTACTTCAAGGAAGTCGTTTATGTTGATAATGATTCTAAAGCTAAGAAGTTCTTTGAAGATGACAGTTTTAAGAAACTGATTTCAAATAGAAAAGTATATTCCGAAATTGCAGAGTTTCGTTTTCATCCATTAAATTATCAAAAAGAAATTCCAGAAAAGGAGGGATACTTTGATCTAATCATATCTCAATATGCAGGATTTGTATCTATGTCTTGTAAGAAATATCTTAAGGATGGAGGTTTAATAGTTGCTAACAACTCACATGGAGATGCAGGAGTTGCACATTTAGATCCCGATTTCAGCTTAATAGCTGTGATAAATTATAGAAATGAGAAATTTTATTTTTCGATAAAGAACCTAAAAGAATATTTTGTTCCAAAGAAACAAGATATCAAGATATCACTAGAATATCTCATGAATCAAAAGAAAGGATTAGGATATACCAAAACAGCATCTCATTATGTTTTTCAAAAAAAATCAAAATCAAAAAAATAGAAAACTGATCAACAGTTCATATATTCCTATAATCCTAAGAATTGTTCCATTTTTGTTTCATGATCAGCTTTTTCTTCTATAATAATTTATCCAAGTTTCATAATGACCTGCATAGATTATATTATCCACCTTTCACTCCTTTGATAATGCGGTCACCAATATCCTTATCGATGTTTTTCCAGTATTCGAAAGCACGTTGAAGCACGGGTTCGGACACGCCTTTCAAACTACCCACTACGTTGGACACTAGTAAATCGCGTTGAGCATTGTTCATGACCTTACGCACTAGTGTGCCAGCTTGAACGAAATCGTCGTCGTCTTTGCGCTTTGTATAAGCTGCACGGATGAACTCACCAGCGGCACTCCAACCCACCTCAGGATATCTCTTGGGATCAGCCTCAGGACCGCCTTTTGAGTTAGGTGCATAAACAGGATCTGAGACATTCTCAATCCGCATTGCTCCACCTTTGCTGTAGCTGTGCACTGGTGCTTTAGGTCTGTTGACTGGAACCTGCTTGTAGTTTACTCCCAAACGGGCTCTGTGGGCGTCAGCGTAGGAAATCAAACGAGCAAGTAGCATCTTGTCTGGACTAGGACCGATTCCGGGGGGAAGACTGTTTGGCTCGAAAGCTGCCTGTTCAATCTCAGTATGAAAATCACTTGGATTGCGGTTCAATACCAGCTGACCCACTTCGTGCAATGGATAGTCTCCATGGGGCCACACTTTGGTCAGATCGAAGGGATTAAACCGGTAAGTTTCAGCCTCTTCAAATGGCATGATCTGAACTTTCAGGGTCCAGCTAGGGTAATTTCCCTTCTTAATAGCTTCGAACAAATCACGACGGTGGTAGTCGGCATCAACGCCAGAAATCTTGTCTGCTTCTTCCTGGTGTATGTTTTCGATTCCTTGGTTTGTCTTGAAGTGATATTTCACCCAAAAACGCTCTTTTTTGGCATTGTACCACATAAAAGTGTGACTTGCGTAGCCATTCATGTGCCTATAGCTTCTGGGGACTCCACGATCACTCATCAAGATGGTGACCTGATGAGCTGTCTCAGGTGAAAGCGACCAGAAGTCCCACTGCATGTCGCTGTCTCGTAAGCCGCTGTCTGCACGACGTTTTTGAGAGTGGATGAAGTGTTGGAACTTCATGGGATCCCGTATGAAAAACACAGGAGTATTGTTTCCCACCATGTCATAATTGCCTTCTGTGGTATAAAATTTCACAGCAAAACCGCGCACATCTCGCCAGGTGTCAGGACTACCGCTTTCACCAGCTACGGTTGAAAACCTAATCAACACATCTGTCTTTGTACCTGGTTGGAACACTGCTGCCTTTGTATAAGCGCTGACATCCTTGGTCACCTTAAAGTAACCAAAGGCTCCGGAACCCTTTGCATGGGGTTGTCGGTCTGGAATCATCTCTCGGTTAAAGTTAGCCATCTGCTCCATTAGATAGTGGTCTTGTAGCAGAATTGGACCATCAGGTCCTACTGTAAGAGAAAATTCATCGCTAGCTACTGGGATTCCAGCATCTGTTGTTGTTGGTTTTTTTTCCTTTTTTTCTTCCATTTTGTTAACCTTCCTTAATAAAGCGTAAATAAACAATATTAATTATTAAATAATAATCAATATTTTTTAAGGTTTGTTGCAAAAAGATCTGCAAATTCAGATACATTAAAGATGACCAAGAACAAGGCTCTCTGAATGTATTTTAGCCGAATACTATTAATATCATATTATTAGAACCAACGATTAGTAAACTGGAAAAATTATTCTAGTACGTCTAAATAAAACTTTCAAAGTTCTGGTATTAATTGATTGAAGAGAAAAGGAGCTAATCAAAAGAGATTTAGCTCTTTGTGTTTTTCTGCTATTTTTTCCGCCATAGCATCTAAAGCTTTGAAATCCTCTTCTTTTGGGTAACCTTTTATATAAACAGGTTCTACAATTTCAACTCCCTTTAATTTGGGTACCATGCTGACAACCTGTTCAATTGTTTTTGTGTACCATCCATATGAACCTATAACTGAAATAAGTTTGATTTTTGGTTTCAAAGCATTAAGTAGATATGTTGCGTATACTGCTAGAGGGTGAGGACCCGCATGAACTGTTGATGTACCAAGAATCACTGTTGCTGCATCAATTAGAGTAATAGCTAGTTTACCTATATCAACAACTGCTAAATCAAATTGATGAACTTTCACACCTTTTTGTGCTAGTGCATTTGTTAGATACTCTACCATTGCCCTGGTGCTACCGTGCATAGATACAAAAGGAATTACTACAACATTTTTTGGAGTATCTGAAATCCAATCTTTATAAGCATCTATAATAAATGAGGGTTTGTCATAAATCGGACCATGACTGGGAGCAATTAGTTGAATATCCAAGTCTTTTATTTTGTCAATGTTTTTTCGAATAATGTTACTGAATGGCATCATTATTTCAGCAAAATATCTTTGAGCAGCTTCATAGACTAATCCTTCATCTCTAACATAGAGATCAGTTGTAGCAACGTGTGATCCAAAAAAGTCACAAGAGAAGAGAATTTTATCTTCTACTAGGTAAGAAACCATTGTCTCTGGCCAATGAACCCATGGAGTATGGATAAATTTCAAGGTTTTATTCCCTAAAGAAAGTTCTTCTTTATCTTCTACGATTTGAATCTTTTCAGGTGAGATTAATAAATGATCTACTAACATCTCTTTTCCTTTTTCAGTAGCAATAACTTTTGCTGATGGATATTTCTTAAGGACAACAGGAATCGTTCCTGAATGATCTTGTTCGGTATGGTGAGAAATGATGTAATCAATTTTCTTAACATCTTTCAACTGAGTTAGAAGTAGTTCAGACATTTTTGGATCTACAGTGTCAATCAAAATGGTCTTTTCACTTCCTATTATCAAATAGGAGTTATAACTTGTGCCATCAGGAAGAGGTATTAGAGAATCAAATAACCTTCTATCCCAATCTATCGCACCTAACCAGTATACATTTTCAATAATATTTCTCTTTTTCATAATTGTTTAATTATAATAGAAGACTTATTTAACCTTTTACTTAAATTCTGTTTTACTATTTCTATATCAAGATTGATAAGGTTTGCCGAATACTATTAATATCACTTTAATAGAACTAATTACGATGCAAGCACCAACCCACATATTGACAGGTATCCTCCTCCTAGTAATATTTCAGGCTATCTTTCCTACAGCCCAATTATGGCTTCAAGTGGTAGTAGTACTCCCCTTATGTTTTGCAAGTCATTTTATTATTGACGCTTCAGCAATAATCACCTTTCATCCTCCTAAAGCCGAATGGAAAGACTGGTTTTGGGTAACTTATCATTTATTAATTTACATTGGCTCTGTTGTGATCCTAGTTTTCTTTTTAGTAGACTATTGGTGGGTGATAATTGTAGCGAATCTTCCAGACATAGTTGACTGGATAATTTTACGAGCAATCTTCAAAAAAGAGCCTGTTCTGCATAAAGGTGCAGATAAATTGAGGAATTTCCTATTTAGAAGAACACCAAACTGGAACCATAAACGATGGACAGTCATAATAGAATTTGCAATAATAGGTGTACTCTTATTATCAGTTTTGCTTCTAATTAATTTTACTTAAATAGATTAAATTTTTATGACCAAAGTTCTGTATTTAGTTCATAAATGATTTATCTACAGCACCACCAAAGCATGATATGAATTGAACCACACAATCTTCTTCAAGTATTTGTTTATCCATAATTTCCTTTTCTATAGTGAATCGGAGCTTGCTTAACTCTTGATAGTAATTCATTGTTATTTCCATTAGTTTCACATAATGTTCAGTTTTAGATGTTCTTATTAGAAAAGAAGCAGAACTAATATGAGAATTTAGAACATCTTTGTCAGTAAGATTTTTACTATTTGAATACTCTATCTTTTTGATTAATTTTTCAATTTGGAGTGGAATGTTATTAACAATAGAATTTTGTATGCTGGAAGAAGTGACGATTGTATTTTTCACATGTTTAATAATTCTTTCATCTTTAAACCTAGTCAAGAATTGGTTTACAACTTTCTCTCTTATAAGATCTATTTCTTTATTTGCATGTTTTTCTTTTAACCAATTAATAAAATCACCTAGTTGATTTTCTCTTTTCTCTGATTCCATCTTTCTGTGTTTAGCGAAATCTTCAAGCTGCGGAGATAGTTTGAAAAACTTTCCTCTTTTTTCCTTTGATTTTTCCGGATCAATGACTAAAATTCCATCCTCTAACAATTTTTTTGCATGTCGATAGGTTGTGGGTTCAGGTTTGTTAATCATAAAGGATATTTGTTTTTGATTTAATGATCTATATAGTGATATGACAGCTAAAATTCTATATTGAATCTCATTTTCTAGAAGATAATCGTAAACTTCCTCAAAATTCTTGAAATCTAGTTTTTCAGAATTCATAAACTCTCACATATCAATTCTACTAAATACTATAAATATTTCCTTTTAAAATGCATTTCAAAATGAAAGATTTATAAATGACTAAAGACAACATTTCATAATAAAATTGATTCCATTATGAAATATACAAATAGTAAACATGGGTGATAAAATGAATAATCCAAATCAACTTAAGAGTTCAATAGATAAAAGGATAAGTGATTTGAAAAAGGAAATAGCTGAATTAAGAAGAATGAAGAAGAATATTAAAACAGGTTGTGGTTGCTACGAAACGCTTAAGATTACAAAATAAGAGCATTAATAATCAAATCAAGATACCATAGTTTTATCCTCTAAACAAAAGGATTAGTAACATATAAGCTATCGAAAAGCGTATTGCAAAGAAACTTCATGAGTAAAAAAGAGAAAATTTAGTTTTCTCAGATTACTAGATTCTGTACAACTGCGAGTATTTTGTTATAAGATAATCAGCAAGAGATTTAGAAGTAACTTCCTTTCCAGTTATATCTTCTACAAGATCAAAAGGATCCATTACATTTCCTTTTTCGAAAACATTGACTCTAAACCAATTCAGTATATTCTGTAAATTTCCTTTTTCTATTTCTTTTTCCCATTTGGGGATATCTTCTTTTAATTTTACAAAAATCTGAGCTCCGAATATATTCCCTAGTGTATATGCAACAAAAGAACCCATCAATCCATCCGACCAATGAATGTCCTGTAGTACACCTTCAGCATCATTCTTCACCTCAAATCCTAGAAGTTCTTTCATCTTTTCATTCCAGATCTTCGGTAAATCCTTCACTTCTATTTTACCATTCAACAAATCTCTTTCAATCTCAAATCTAAGGATTATATGTAGGTCATAAGTTAATTCATCAGCATCTACTCTTATTGCTGAGGGTTCAGTTCTGTTTATTACAGCAACAAAATCTTCTAAGGATACATCAGTGAAAATATCTCCCGTTAAATCCTTGAACTTAGGGAAATAGTGTTTCCTTAGTGGTAGACTTCTACCTATAACATTCTCATAAAACCTTGCGCTACCTTCATGGATTC
>JAEOTE010000179.1 GCA_016839945.1 Candidatus Heimdallarchaeota archaeon
ATTATCTGTTTTTATCGCAAAATCGAACCTTCTACTTGCTCTTTCGGTTTTTATTTGGATCTTCAGAATATCTCTAATAGTTTTGGCATTGGCTTGTGAGATTAGTTGAAAATCATTTTCTTGACAAATTGGTTTAAGCATTGATTCAATGATTGTTTCCATGGTTGTTCCGCCTCGATTTTTACGTGCATTCGTATCTAAACCAACCTCAACTCCAATCACATAATCAGGAATGCTTTTTATTCTTCTGTTCTCTATGAGAGTAATAAAACCTGATTTCTCTAAGAATTCAAATGCCCGATCAATTTGTTCTTGTGATAGTTTGCCCATAAACATATCTGTAAAGTCAAAGTGTCTTTGGATTAATACACCTTCTGAAAAATCCACAAGCACTTTGAAATCTTTTTCCCTGCATGCAAGCAAAATAGGTACAACTCGGTAGATTGAAGGATCTCTAATGAGTAGAGATTTGAATTCTTGCTCAATGTTATCTTTCCCAATCAGATAGTTAATCGTGTTTAATGCTATTTCAATCTCATTTATATTTCCAAAGACTTTTTCCCAATTAACAAAATAATCCCAAAGTTTAATGGAATCTTTAAGTGTCTCTATTAAGTAAGAAAATACTTCATCTGGATTTCCAGCTCCAAGTAAGTCTGTGTAAATACTATGGAATTTCATCAATCCTCCATATTAAGATGAGAAGAAGACAATAAATCACCTAGGTCATAACATGTCTATGAGTTAATTCTATATGATTATTTTTATAGTGGATAGAAAAGAAATAATTTCTAAAATAATTTTGGTTGAATTTTTTCTGAAGTAATCATTTTTATATTCTTTAGCGCGAGGACTTCTTTTGCAGGTATTCTTTTGTTCTTATCTGCGCTTATATTTCTCGGACCAAGTAGAATTGTATTTGTAAAACCATTATCTTCATAAAGCGAAAGGATTCGATCCGTTGCTTGGTTGGAAAGTAGGACAGGTCCTTTATGTTCAGATAGCCATTTGGCTAATTCCACTTGATCTTCCCAAGTAAATCCGTTTTGTGAGTATTGTCTGAATTTAACATCATATGGTGGATCTGCATAAATGAAGTCAGTCTCTTCTATTTCTATCTCATCAAACTCTTTACAGGTAAAGATCCAATTCTCAAAGGCTTCTTTGTATTCTGAAAAATCTCTTTTGTAATTGATAATCTTGTACCTGCCTACAGGTGTATTAAAAAAACCTTTTTGATTAAATCTGCAAAGGCCATTAAAACAAGTTCTATTAAGATAGTAGAAAAGCTCAGCAGCCCTCTTTGTTAGATACTGGTTTTCTTTTATAAGCAGGTTGAATTCATCCCTTCGTTCGTAATAGAAATCAGAATCAATTATCATTTCACTTTCAATTGTCAATCCTATTTTCAATTGAGTGTAGAAATTAATTAGGTGGGGATTGATATCATTTAATAGAGCTTCTTTTGGTTGTATGTGAAGGGATACTGCAAGACCACCACAAAGAGGTTCAACTAATCTAACCTTTTTATTATCCGAGTATTCATCCCAATGTTTTTTAATTATTGGGGCAAGCCATCTCTTTCCTCCCGCCCATTTAAGGGGGGGCGATAGTGACTTATTCATATTGGCAAGTATAAAGAAAGAACGAAAAAATATCAACTAATTGGCCAGGGCCAGATTTCTAAGCTCATTTCAATAAATTCTTCAGTTCTTTTCTTGATTTGATTCCTATCCCATTTCTTAACATCTTTCAACTTACGAGTCATGATGATGTTTGAGGTTTTGTAATCCTCTTTCTTTTCTGAGAAAGGTTTATTCTTTGCTGCTGAATTTCTTCTACCACTCCAAAGAGTAATATTGCCAATTTTAGGAATAAATTCTTGAGCTTCTTCAAGCCCCAGCGATGATTCTTTCAATGCAATTAATAAAGGTGTTTGAGGTAAGATATGCTCAATATGCACTTTCTCTGAACCACTAACAACAATATCATCATCTAATCCAGCAATGAATGAATTTATTCCTTCTAAAAATGCTCTCCATGTCTCATCAGATTTCCAGCATTCTTTTTGAAGCAAACCAGATCTTACTTCATCATCTTTCGGTATATAACCTGATATTTCTTCAATAACTATTTGATGTACATTTGTTGGATTTTCACGAATTCTATTAGCGATTTTACTAAATATCTTTTCAAATATATTTGGATTTTTATCAGTTGAGAAGAAATACCTGAACGCTACTATTTCACATACTTTGGTAAAAAAATCAAAATGATTGAGTGAATATTTTGCACAAGCTAATAATGCTGGACGGGCACTACGGACTTTATACTTTCTGATTCTATCCAACGAAGTATTCGCTCTATTTGAGAAAGAACCATTTGAAGGATTTGCAATATCTGAATATAGAATTGCTGACTCACGCAAGTTAATTGTTAACTCTTTTACTTCTTGAGGATTCATAGTCCGAATTTGTGAATCAAAGTTCTCGTAAAGATCATTTTTTCGAACAAATGAGTTTTCCATTATCCAAAAATATCTAAGGTAATTTGTTAAATCATCAGGATTAATGAAATCTAACATTTCATTCCAAATTCCATAGACTTCTTCAGCTTTGGTTTCACATCTAGAAAGGATTTTATTCTTTATTAAATCCGCTGCACTTAATGCTAAACCTCTATCATTTAATGTTTCAAAAAGCTTGAAAGCATCTTCTTCTGTGGAACATTGAATTCGTATGAATCTTAGATTATCCTTCAATTCTTTAAACATTGCTGAATAATACTGATTGGGACTCGTGTTAAATCTCTCAGCAATTGATAAATTACCTTCAATAAATTGATACATGTATTTTATCGATTTTGAGAGTAAATGTTTTCTTAATTCTCTTTGTGAAAACTTTTGTGGATATATTATTAATTCTTTATAGAATTCAGAATCTTTCCCTTGTAAGGTGAGTTTGTTGATAACATCTTCTTCGAATCCTCCAGTCATAAGATATTTTCTTATCCATACAAGTTTTTCGGAAGAAGTTCCTGAATCCTTAAGAAGTTGATGAATTACAGAAATTAATAATGAGATGGTTATTAATCGTTGTTGTCCATCTAATACAATTCGTCTATCTCCATTTCCAATGAATACAAATGAGCCAAGAAAATACGGTCTTCTTCGCAGCATATCAACCAATAACCATTGATGATCCTCAGGAAAAATATCTGAGAGCATCTGAGAAACCTCTTTTTGCTTCCAAGAAAACTGTCTTTGATAAATTGGAATTTTATAGGAAATCTCATCCTTACCTAAAATTTCTTTAAGCGATTCTGGGAATACCCTATAAGTGTTAGAATCTTCTTGATTATTATTAGGCATTTTTACTCCTATACTTACCTTTTCTTTCCCTTTTACTAATTTTATTTATACTTCATAAATAAAGTGTTATTCCATACTTTTTTGATTAAATTCCGTAAAATTTAGATTTATGAAAAGTGTAGCATCAGAAATTATCATGTTTTATTAAATATAAGTGGAAAAATTTTTGCTAAGATATGTATAATAAATTTATACAAGTAAAGGTTATCACCATCTTTTTAACCCGATTTTCTTTAGGAGATGTTATCATGACCTATAGTATTTCTCGACTTACCTTATTTGCTGTAATTTCTGCTATAGAGATAGATCTTCGAAGATTGATTTCAACATATGTAGGCTCGCAGAATAATTTCAACGAAATATATGGTGATGAAGTTTATCAATTAGCAATTGATAGATATGAAAAAGAATACGGTCCTTTTGAGCCAAAGGTATTACAAGTCAAATCACTTATTCCTTATATTGATTTTCCTGATGCATATAAAATCATAAACTCAAACTCAGGCTCTTTTCCTAATGAGGTATCTAAATATATTAAGAAAAAAACTGTTGATTTCGAAAAATTAGTACCTATTAGAAATCGAGTATTCCATTCTCGCCCATTACTATTCGATGATTTTCCAAAAACGATTGATTTGGCTAATACTTTTATTAAGAAAGCCGAATTAATTTGGAGGGATCTACCTGAGACGATAGAAAAACTTAGAAATGAACCAAGTTTTGTGCTCGATTTGGAAATCCCTTATTATGAGGATGACAAAGTAAAACATAATTTACCCATTCCAGATTTTGATGATACTGGCTTCTTGGGTAGGAAAGAACAAGCTGATGCCCTTCTAAGACATATTCTTGGACCCTACCCTGTAATTTCTTTGGTAGGTGATGGTGGTATTGGAAAAACAGCCCTTGCTTTAAAAGTTGCATATGATGTCCTCGATCTATCAGATTGTCCATTTGAGGCTATTGTTTGGACTTCTTCAAAAACACAGATGCTAACTGCCCAAGAAATACGGAGAATTGAGGGGGCTATCAGTACCTCACTAGATATATTTAAAAATATCGCCGAAGAGCTTACTGGGGATGCATTGGATCCAATTCAAGAAGTTATTAATTATATGGGTGCATTTAAAATATTGCTAATTCTAGATAATCTTGAAACAGTATTGGATGAAAAAATTAGAGATTTTCTTGAGAAATTGCCATCTGGAAGTAAAGTTTTAATCACCTCTCGAATTGGGGTAGGAGCATTTGAGTTTCCTATAAAAATCCAAGCAATGGATAAAAAGGACGCTGTACAGTTAATGCGCGCTATTTCAAGAGTACGAGGTGCTAATGATCTGGTTAGATTAGAGAATTCCAAAATTGAGAAGTTTTGTCGAAGATTGAAATTTAGTCCTGGTTTTATTAAGTGGTTCGTTTCAGCTGTACAAACAGGTATGAGACCAGAAGAAGCTCTTTCCAAACCAGAAATATTTCTCGATTTCTGTATGTCTAATGTCTATGACTTTCTAACTGACGATGGGAGAAAAGTATTGCATTCTATGTTAGCGCTTCCAGGAAGACATAGTTTAGCTGAAATTGCTTTTATCAATGAAATGGAAGCGATTGAGCTTC
>JAEOTE010000078.1 GCA_016839945.1 Candidatus Heimdallarchaeota archaeon
CTAGATGAATCCATTGTGACAGAAAACCTATTGTGAACCACCCTCCTAGAAGAAAAGAGGACCAGAATGCTATTTTTTTCCAATTCCTAATGCTGAAAAGTACAGCCACATAACTGAATTCTATCAAACCATAAGTGAAAGAAAAATATAACAAGAATAATGCTTCATTAAATGGAACTTCATTGATGATCCTTGTTCCTTTGATAGTATACCAGACAACAAAATCAGCAAAAAAAACTACACAAGCTCCAAATAAACCAAATAGAAACTGCAAGTGATACTTCTTTCTTAACAGGACTATAATCCATATAGCACAGAATATAAGGTCAAAATAAATAAAATCCATACCAAAGATTCTAGCTACTTCATGCACCATTGAACAGAATGAGATTAAGTTTGATTTAAATTTTATGCAGATTTCTCATTTAATGAAATACTTAATCATAAAATCAGCTAAAGAAGTTGGCAGGTATTCTAAAATACGTCTTTGTTTATTATTATTGACTCTATATCTCTTCCGTGGATTCTTTCTTTTTAATGCCTTATAAACTGCTTTAGCAACATCTACAGGTTCACCATATTTTTCTTTTCCTAGAACAGACCATACTCTGCTCAACTGCTCTTTAAAGATAGATTTTTCCAAATATTCACCATAAACTTCTAGAGTTTTTTGTGGTAAAGAAGTAGCTATTGCTCCTGGTTGAATGATTACAACTTTCATATCAATGAACATGAGCTCTCTTCTTAAAGAATCAGAAAAAGCTTCAATTGCATATTTTGATATACTATATGGTCCATTGAAAGGAAATGCAAACCTTCCAACTTCTGAACTTAAATTTATGATCCTTCCTTTTTTCTTTTCTAACAAGGGGAAAAACGCTTGAGTAACTCTAGCCATGCCTAGAAAGTTTATGTTAATAATTTCATATAACTCTTCTACATCAATTTCTAAAAGTGGTCCACCATTGAATATTCCTGCATTGTTTACTATTCCATCAATTCCATTTGAGATTTTAAGAGTTTGTTCAACAGCGTTTTGAATGCTTGATGAACTGGTTACATCAAGTAAAATTGTGTGGATGTTTTCTCTTGAAGACAACTTCTGAAGATCCGTTTCATTAAAGTCAGTAGCTATTACTGTAAAACCATTTTTTGCTAGAAATTCAGTTATAGCAAGGCCTATACCATTTGCAGCTCCTGTAACCAAAATAACTTGTTTTTTCTTCATAATAAGCAACTTGAAGAGAAACACTTTGACTTTCTTATAAAATTAATGCAGAGAGAGTATTCATGTTGATTCATTTTTGGTTGGAATAGTGGATTAAAGTTTATCAATTTCTTCTTAGAAATTCATTTACTTCTTTAACAGGACTGGTTGCGAGACCGATATATTCCACTCCTTCCTTATTTCTAGCATTATAATACAGATAATATGTATCTCTGAAAGCTGTTAATCCCATCTGATAAACAAGAGCATCCTTCCACTTGAATCTTCCATTTTCATTAGGTACAAGGATGGGTTCTGTTGTTTGTAATTTCCATTCTTTCCCATCTTCAGAAGTGTATATCATTATTGCACTCCCATCTACAGGACCTGTTTCTGTTTGTCTTCTGTATATACCATTGTTAAAACCAACCAGTAAGTTCAGCTCTTCAATCCAGTAACATTGCATTGCTCCTGCACCATGATTGTGCCATTGATCGTTAGGATCAGGTTTGAGAATAGGATTCTTTCTTTTAGTAAATGGTCCAAAAGGATTATCGCTAACAGCTAAACCAATATGAGTTGGCTCAATAACACCTGTAACATTCGGTCCTTTCAATGGAACTAGACCTGTGGAGTAGAACAAGTAGTACTTTTGTTGTTTTGGATGATAAGCTATCCCAGGACATAAGAGAGTCTTAGTAATCCAGCTCTGCCTTTCCCAAGGTAAATTTTGTTTCAAAATCACTTCTGGTTTAGACCAATTGTACAAATCTTTTGAATGAGAAACAGCTATCCTATTTCTGAAAATAAAGTAACACATTTTCTCAAAATAAAGATAATAATCTTGATTTTGTTTGAGTATCGAACATCTAATTCCCCATCTAAAGTATTTCATCGATTTGTTTTTTGATTTCCTTTCCCATTTGATTCCATCCTCAGAAGTATAATGATGCAAGCCAGGAACAGTATTTGCCCACATGTGCCATTTACTGTCAGGTGTCTCTTCAGGATTAAGAATAGTCGGATCACCAATGATCTTGTAAAAAATGGTTTTTGGTGGGGAAATTAGAGGATTTTCAGGATGATCTTGCCATTTCATAGATATCTCTCATTGAATAATTTAATTAATATTATAAACAATAAAACAATAAAGTATAATAGTTTTTTTTGAAAAACGAGAAAATAAGGGAAGCAGAGAAATTACTTCTTCTTCTTTGGCATAAATCTTTTATCGACTTCTTCACGCTTTGAAGCATCATCGTAGTTTTCTTTTGCTTGTTCTTTTGCTTCAGCAATAGTCTCATCTGAATGACATTTCCACCTAAGATGAGTTTCTCCAGGATTACCACAGAATGGGCAGAAAAGATCCTCTAAAGAATCTAGTAATTTACTGTGAGCTTGCACATTTCGACGATGTCTTCCACGTTCTTCAAGTATAGGTTTTGTTAAAATTTCAGCAGCTTTCTTTTTACCAACTTCTACAGCTTTCTTCACTGCATCTATTTTTTCTTTTGGAATTTCTATGCTGTATCCTTCACGAGCATCACCTATTACTTCTATAGGAATTCCACGTGTTAATACAGCTTCTTGTTGATCTTTTGGAATCTTTTTGATTTGAGATACAAATTTACTAGCTTGATCTTTTCCCATTTCTAGTTCAACAATTTTCTCATAAGCACTTTTCTGTAAATCTGGATCTGAAATTGTAGATAGACGAGATAAAACTCTTTCTGGAATCCTGTCATATACAGGTTTATCTAATTCCTCTTGGAGAATGTCAGGATCAACTGCAGCTGCTTCTAACCATAATCTGATAGTATTAGCTTTAATATGAATCTTCTGACAAATTTCATCAATTTTTTCTTCAGTTGGCACAAGACTGAGATCTTTATCTTTCTTTCTTTGAATACTATTAATTGCGTTAGCTAAAGTCTTAGGACTTTGCATCAAGCCCTCAGCTCTGAAAACTTCCATTACTCCTCTTCCCTTTTCGATCATGTAAAGATCTTTTCTATGTATATTCTCTATAAGAGATTCTATTCTTTGTCTACTGTCATCAACTTTTTTCACAATGGCGTATATCTTTTTCATTCCAGCTCTTTCAGCTGCTCTCCATCTCCTTTCACCAGCTATAATTTGATAACTATCATCACCTGCTTCTCTTACTAAAATCGGATTTAGTAGATCGAATTCTTTAATTGACTCAGCTAATTCGTCTATTGATTCCTTATCAAACATTTCCCTCGGTTGAAATGCAGAGGGACTTATTTTCTTTACAGGTATTTGAACAATTTCCATAATATCACCCTTGTTCTTTTATTAATTCAATCGCAATATCTTGCCAGGGAACTTGTGTTATTTCCCAATTGTCATCATTTGCATTTATACTTAGAAGTTTAGTATTTTCACCATCACCATTCTTCACAACATCTTTCATTTTTGCAATGGCTTCTGCTCGATTAGTGAATATCCATTTATCTAGACCAGCATCTAGAACATAGAATTTGTTATCTTCTAATTTCATTTAGTTCACCTTTAAAGGGGCTGTAAATGCGTTCTTTTTAAACCTCGCTACTTGTAACTTATGATTTTCACTTAAAAAGTGATTGTATTACTCAGAGGAGATTCTTATTTTCAGTTTTTTTGTCGGGACTTTATTTAATACTCTTTCTATCAGAACAATATTTCAGCAAAAAGAAATATACTTTATAAGTAAGTAGAAATAACTCAGAATGTGACAAACAAATTTGCAATTATTACAGATTCAACTTCTGATTTTCCTGAAGAGTTAAAAAAGAAGTATGATATATTTATTGTCCCTGCGAGAGTTATAATTGGAGAAAAAGAATATCTTGATCGAGTGGGAATAACACGAGAAGAGATAATTTATCAATTAGAAAATTCTAAAGAAAAAATAACAACTACACAACCATCACCTAAGGATATCCAAGAAGCTTTTAGTGATGCTTTAGAAAAATATGAGAAAATACTTTTCTTAAGTGTAAGTTCTGGACTCTCAGCAACATTTCAAAATGGAATGTTAGTTGCTAAGAAAATGGGGAAAGAGAAGATAGTATGTATTGATACAAAAACAGTTTCAAATGGAACTGCATTATTAGTATATCATGCTGCTATAAGAAGAGAACAAGGAACAAAGTTAGATAAAGTAATAGATGAAATAAATCAAATGGTTTCCTCACTTAAATTAATCTTCATAGTAGAGAGTCTAGATTATCTCCATCGAGGCGGAAGAATAGGAAAAGCTAAACACTTAATTGGAACAATCCTAAATAAGAAACCTATACTCAATTTAATTGATGGTGAAATCTGTGCGTTAGAAACTGTTAAGGGTAGTAAAGCAGGCTTTGAACTTATGGGGAACTTGATTCAGCAACTGGCTGATGAATACAAAAACTACTGCTTTGCAACAGCTTATGGTAAAGATAATCCTCAATTCAATAATTTTGTCAGTAAATTGAAAGAGAATCTAAATCCATTACATGTCTTTGAGTCTCCAACTGGTGCTGGAGTTCTAACTCATGTAGGACCAGATGTTGAAGCAGTTATTATATTAAAAGTGCCTGAAGATGCTGTAAATAGTTATTCCTAGAAATCAATGAATGTTACTTAAAAAGAAAAAAGAAAAAGGAAAAAGGATTATTGTCACGTTCCTATCGTCGTAATGTTTTGTAGATCTGTATTAATATCTGCAAGTGTTGTCATAATGCTAGTAACAAGACCAGGTACTTCACCAATGTTTGAAAGATCTCCTCCATCAGCTTCTCCAGCTATTTCTGTAATTCTACTCATATCTCCTTGAATATCGATTAAAGCAAAGTAGATTACAGCAATTGATTCTCTACTCGTTTCTAGTTGCTCCATTCCACCTAGATCCGTCTGATTGAAATAATAACTAGCATTCCACATCTTAGGTATTGCTGAAGCTAAAGAATCATTTGCAGCTGTAAACTGTGTAAGAGCATCTCCATATTGACCTAATCCAAATGATGAATTTCCTGCTGTTACTGCTGTCACAACATCTTTGAGATCTGACATCGCGCTGAAGAGGTACTTGAATGATAGAGCTATTGTGTAAGTGTTCTCAATATTCTGCGTTATATTGAATTGTTGGAATGTTGATGAAAACTCGTATGCAGGTTGACTAAAATCACCATAGAGTGATTGGTTAGCTTCATATTGGATGAGATCTAAATCTGCATCAATTTCATAAGCAGTAAAATTCAAAGGTCCTAAATCCAGAATAAGATCATCAATATCACTTAATATTGGATTATAATCAGTAACATTCTCATATCCTACATCGAAGTTGTCTAGAAAATTCTCAAAATTACTGAAAACATGACTTACATTTGCACCGAAAAAGCTAAGATCACCTGCTACGTCAGTCATACGAACAATAAATCGTAAAGTGTCGTTTAGATATGGTACATCTGAGTCCATCAAATCTGTTACTGCTGGAGCTTGAAATTCATCGTTTATTAAAGTGAAATTTGTTCCTGCAGAATTAAAGTAAACACCTGTTCCTTCAAATGAAGTTGAGTTACCTATAACATCTGCTGCTTTAATAAGGTTATAAGCTCCGTAAAGGAAGTGAGATAATACTGCATAATCGCTCTCTTGTGATCCAATTGTTGGTTTGTTTAGGAGAATTTCAATTACATCTGTTGCATTACCAAAC
>JAEOTE010000079.1 GCA_016839945.1 Candidatus Heimdallarchaeota archaeon
CTTTAAGGAAAAAACAACTAATCTTTTTATATTCAAATATTGCTTTGTTTCTGATAAATAATGAAAGAAGAAACTGAAAATTTAGTTAAAGAATTAATGGAGCAAACTTCTACAGCATTTCTAGCAACAAATGATGAGAAAGGAATCCCATTTATTCGAGCAGTTTTTAATCTAAAATGTCCTGAAGATTTTCCACATCCAGCTAAAGTAATTAGTGATTATGATGATGATTCATACACTGTTTATATCTCCACCAATACTTCTTCAATTAAAATGAAACATATAAATGAAAACAATAATATCGCTGTTTATTATTCTAAACCAGTTGAAGGAAAAGGGATAATGCTTCAAGGACAAGCAGAGATTATAAAAGATATGGAATTTAAAGAGAAAATTTGGGTTGAAAATTGGACACAATATTATCCAAAAGGTTATACAGATCCTGACTTTACAATGCTAAAAATGAAACCAAAATATCTGAAAGGATGGTATCGAGGTCGCTTTGAACATAGGTTTGAGGATTAAAAGAATATTAAAAGTTATGAAAAACTTTTCAAAACTCTAAGCTGATACGTAAAAGATTAAGAGCTTAATATAATAATATCGTAAATGATGAATCAAATTCTTAAAACAAATTCTTTTGAAAATATCTTAGTAAATAAAGCTCAGGGTTCATGGTTTTGGGATATCGATAATAAAAAATATCTAGACCTAACTTCAGGTATGTGGTGCTGTAATTTAGGACATAATCATCCAGATGTAATTCATGCTATTAAGAAACAATTAGATAAAATTATACATAAAAACACTAGATTCCTTACTCCAACAACACTTGAAGCTGCAGAGTCAATTTTGAATTTCTTTTCTAATGATTATGACAAAATTACTCTTTTAAATAGTGGAAGCGAAGCGATGGAATTTGCTATTGGTTTTGCAAGAAAAGCGACAAAACAACTTGACATTTTATCTCTTAAAGATTCATACTTAGGAGCTTATGGATTATCAAAAGAATCATCTTATACATCACAAAAAGCATCAAAACTAAAAATACCTTACCCAATTTGTAATTCAATAAAATGTAACTGTCTTGAAGAATATGATTCTCTAATTAATCATATAATAGAAAGCTATGCTCCTAAACTTGCATGTTTTGTTTTGGAGCCAGTTATGGTAAGTGGTGGAATAATTAAACCATGTTCAAATTTCATCAAGAAACTCTGTAAGATGTTACAAGAAGCAGGAGTTTTGATAATAGTAGATGAAATTACTACAGGATTTGGGAGAGCAGGAAAAAAATTTGGATACGAATGTCATGATATAAAACCGGATATTATCGTTCTTGGAAAATCATTAGGGAATGGGTATCCTGTTAGTGCTATTATAACATATGCAGATGTAGAATCTAAAATTCCACTAAATAAAATGTACTATGCCCAATCGCATCAATTGGATCCTTTAGGTGCTGCAGCTGCTTTATCAGTAATTAAAATATTTAAAAATGATAGAATTATTGAAAAAAATCAAAATCAAATAAAAAATTTCAATAACTTCTTTGAAACACTTTCTCATCCTTGCATTCAAGATATAAGATCTTACGGAATGACATTTGGAATTCAATTTCAACCATACTCAAATCACTCAACAAAGGATTTAATCCTAAATTTGAAAAACAATCTATTGAAAGAAGGAATAATGGTAGGAATCAGCTTAGGAAAGGACTTAATCCGATTATTACCACCTTTAAATATCTCTGAAAATGAAATAGAATTCTTTAAACAAAAAACATCTCAGTTACTTAATTCATTGGATTAAATTGATAATCTAGAATGCATTTGCAGATTACAAATATTTTATTTAGAAGTTCAATATATTCGCTATTGTACATACTATGAAACGATTCCCTTACTTTAAATCAGCTATGGTTAGCATGGGTCTTTTCTCGTCTAGTGTAGCTTGGTCTGCTTATTCCGTTTATGTTCCACTTTTCGCTAGACAGAATCTTATTGCTCTTATGGGGCAACAACCAATTATTAACACTCTTGTTGGTATAATCATGATCCTTGATAACATTGCTGCACTTTTCATTCAACCTTATATTGGAGAATTAAGTGATAGAACTTGGATACGTAAATTGGGAAGACGAATGCCTTTTGTTATTATAGGAATTCCCTTAGCGGCTACTTTCTTTGGTCTGATAGGAACGTTTCATGATGTGATGTACCTGTTTATAATTGCTATTATTGGATTTAATGTGAGTATGGCTTTCTATAAAACTCCTGTAATGAGTTTATTACCAGATCACCTTCCGAAGGAATATAGAAGTCAAGGATCTGGCGTTTTGAATGTAGCAACTGGATTTGCAAACTTAACAGGTTTATTAGTTTCTTCCTATTTCTACAAATATCATACTCCAGCATCAGCTTTCTGGATTTTAGGCGCAATAATGATTTTCTGTCTCTTTCTACTTATATTGAATGTTAGGGAAAAGAAAAGTAACGATTTTGTAAAACAGGAAGAAAAGGTCAAAATTTTAAAATCTCTTAAAACCATGTTCTCTAAAACAGATAGAACTATTATTCTTATGCTAGTAGCTATCTTTTTCTTAAATTCTGGGTACTATGTTGGAGAAACATTTCTCAGTAGCTACGTTTCTGTTGTGCTTGGTTTCTCTGACTATGCTGCGGCTGTTATGTTAGGAGTTTTTATGGGATTTGTTATACTTTCAGCAATTCCAGCGGGTTATCTTGGAAGAAGAATAGGACCCATAAATGCAACTCTTATTGGTATTGGAGGTTTTATTATTGGAATAACTCCTGTCACTTGGATTAGCATTAGAAACACAGAGCTCATGAAGAAACTTTTAACTTTAAACTACCTTAATTTAAGCTGGGAAGCGGTTTTATACTCATTCATTATTGCTGTGGTGGGTTTCTGTTATATCTTGGCATCAATAAATGTAATTGTTGTAATTTGGGATTTAGCACCACAGAAGAGAATTGCTACCTATACAGGATATTTTTATGTTTTTACTTCCTTAGCAGCTATTGTAAGTCCATTTTTTGCTGGTTTAATCTTTGATTTAGTTGGTTTTATCCGAAAAGGAACAGGATTAAAAGCATTATTTGTTTATGTTTCTGCTGCTTTTGTAATTGCATTATTATTTGTAACAAGAGTGAAAGCTCATTTAGATAAAGAATGGAAGAAGGATCTAGAAAGGAGAGAATTAATAAAAGAAGAAAGAAGAGAGATGAGAAAAAAGACAATGCTGCTTGAGACTTTATTATTCGGACAGATTTTAAGAATCAGAGCAACAAGGAAATTAAAGAGAATGCAAAGAGAAGAGATTCAAGATTTAAGAAATGACTTTGATAGTATAGAAAATGGAACAAAAGAAGAGAAAGAGAAATTCAAGCGAGAAAGAAAAAAACTCCGAAAAGAACATAAGAAAGAGAGAAGAAGGTTTAGAAAACAGAATATAGAGGAGCAAGAAGACTAGTTCTGTTCTTGAGATTCAAGATATCTACAAACTGATTCATATGCTTCTTTTTCAAGAGTTTTGAGATGAATACTTTCGTTTTTTTCAACAAATTCAAAGATGTAGTCAAATGTCATTTTATCAATACCAATTTTCTTCAAACCTTTCTCATCCATTTTTGAAATGTCTTCTTTAGTACTATTAATAATCACAGATGCTTGATTTAATCTATTTATTTCATATTTTGAGCTTTTTATGAAGAAGCTTTTAAGATAGGCAATTCTATATAATATTTCGGTAATCTTAATATTGAAATCAATTCGCCCCTCTGGAACATATCTCTTTGCAGTATAATCCAACCCTAATTCATATCCCAACTTATAACCTCTAATTTCAGGCCAAATTAAGTTGAATTCTTTAAAAACCTCAGTGTCTAAATTACCGTATTTATCTTCATTTCCATACAGCTTAGTGTATTTTGGAAGAAGATCAGGAAAACTCTTTTTTATAGTATTCATAAATTCTTTCTTATTTCTTCCAGGTTTAAGAGTCAATCCCCAGCAGTAGATAAACTCAGCACCAACTTCCTTAGCTTGGAAATAAATAGCTTCCATATTTTCGTCTGTATCTCCAATAAAAGGTAAAGTTGGATAGAAATAAACTCCAGAATGAATCCCTTTCTCTCTTAGTTTCTTTATAGCATCGAATCTTTCCTGCGTTGTGCTAGCTCTTGGTTCAAAAATTTTCTGTGTTTCTTCATCAGCTAAAGTTATGGAAAAGCTTGCGCTAGCATAACTGTCTTCATTTATTTTCTTTAGAAGATCTAAATCTCGTAAAATTAAATTATTTTTAGTAAGAAATGAAACAGGCATTTTGTAGTCATGTGCAATCTGGAGCAGTTTTCTAGTCATAATAACTTCTTTTTCAGCAGGTTGATAGACATCACAAACTCCTCCTCCAATAAAAAGCAAATGTTTCTCTGGAGTCTTTGAAGCAGCTGAATCTCGCAGATTTGGAAAATAGTCTACTAAAGTTGATGTTTTTTCTCTGTTAATAGGAAAAAAACCTTGTTTCTTCAAGTACTGTTCTAATAGTTGAGGTGCATTTCTCTTGACTTTGATTCTCTCTCCAAAATCATCATGCATGTAATATCCTTCTGCTTTGCCATCACAGTATTTACAATCATGATAGCATCCTTGGTAGGGATTTAGATATGCTTCAGACCAAGAAAATAGTGATGTTTTTGATGATCTAATCAAGGTTTTAGCATCATATTCTTCAACTATCATTTTATTATCAAAAAGATATTTTTTCAGTATAAGAATATGGTGTAAGTCACTTTCCTCTTCTCAAAGGTCTTCTTGCAACACTCATCTGACTTTGCCTAAGTATTTGTCTTACAAGAGAATCAAAAGAATCTACAACATTTTCTCCTAATTTAGCAGATGTTTCAATATAGGGCACTTTATATCCACTCCATTCGCTTAATCTTTTTGCATAATCTTCTCCATACTTCGCAGGAATGGTGTTATAATCAGAACCTCTTAAATCCACCTTATTGCCTATTAGAACTATTGGGACTTTTTGCATCTTATTGTTTTTATACATTTCAGCAACCCAATTTGCAAGACTTTCATAAGATTCTGGTCGAGAAAGATCAAAAACAAGTAAAGCTCCTTTGGTACCTCTGTAATAAACTTCTCTAACTACATTAAACCTTGGTTGTCCTGCTAAATCCCAGATAACCATTGTTATTTTTATGTCATCAACAGTAAGGTAATTTGTTGCAAAATCAGCTCCAAGGGTCATGTTGTAACTAGCTTTGAAGGTTTCCCCTAGGTAATTTCTTCTGAGAGATGTTTTTCCTACAGCTCCATCTCCTAGCAAAGTTATTTTAAATTGTTTATCTGTCAGATTTAGCACCATTAATGTCTCTAATTAAGATTCATACAGTTCTTTTATTATATGTATTTTGGTCTGTTAAAACTTTCCAAACTAGATTCTGTGGAGATATTTCCATTTAAAACTCGTAGATTATTTTTGTCGGGAATTGTTATATTTTTCTGATAAAAGTTATGTAAGTCAGTATCATTTATGATAAAGTTCCTTAAATTCATTTTCAAGGATATCCATTACCAGATCATTTCTATACTCTCCAGCAATAAAAGATGCTTCCCTTCTAACTCCTACTTCTTTGAAACCAAGCTTTTTGTATATATGGATTGCACTTACCAAGAATTCATATACATGTAGTTCAATTCTGTGAAGGTTTAAGATATCAAAACCTATTTTGAGTAAACATTCCACTGCATCTGTTCCAAAACCTTTGTTGTGGTTTTCTGGATTGTATATGGCAACACCCATGAAAGCTCCTCTATTGATCTTGTTCACTTTTGTCAAGGAACATACTCCAAGAAAATCATCAGTCTCTTTATTCATAATCGCAAATATGAAACTCTCTCCTTTTTTTCTTTTTTCAGTTATTTTTTTGACCCACTCTTCTTTTTGTTGAGACGAATCTGGGATAAATGCACCTAAACCAATCCTTGTTTCATAAGTATTCCAATGTTTCATCATTAGAGGAACATCAGTTAATTCGATAGCTCTTAACAATACTTTCTCACCAATAAAAGGGGATTTCTTATGTTGGATAGAAGTCATCATACGTTTAAAAACTTGATACTTAATATGAATTTTTATCAGAACAAAAACAACATCATCATATCCCTATAAAAAAATATAATAACAGAAATAAAATGTATAACACGTGTCTGAAGCTAGAAAGGTAAATTTGGAAAATGATCTTGTAGAAGGGAATACTAAGATTATTGAAGAATTTTGTTTTGACTATTTTCAGAACTGTGAATTTACCTCTGATTATAAAATTGAAGCAGTTTGTCCTGATGGTTTGTTAAAACTCTTCTGTGGTTATTTCAAAGGTAGATATGGTATTATTGAGATTGAGTTGGTTGGTTTATATCCTGGAGAAATCGAAGAGATTGAGAACTCTCTAATAACTGTCTTACAAGAAAGATTAAGAACGATTCCTAAAAGGAATGGACTAGAAAATTTCAACTATGAAATTTCTCAAGGAAGGGTTGAATTACGTTTTTATGCGAGTGAATCAGGAAATTGTGATGAAGAGAGGGAGGATATTTTAAATGCTTTACAAGAGCTTTCTCCTGCATTAGAATTCCTTGCAGATTTCTTAAAGAGAAGAAAAGTAAGGCACTAATTCTAGAATAATTAATAAATGCTTTTGGTTTTGATGTTTCATGCGTAGTTTAGGTGTTTGTGGACAGTGTGGGAAGCCAATAGCTCAAGGAAAGAAAACTTGTGGAGCTACAATGGCAGTCTGTTCTCGATGCAAACTACCTATTCATCCACATTGTCTTGGAGAACACAGATTGATGCACAGAAATCAGGAACGTGTTGCTCAAAGTTTTAGAGTTTCAGATAATGCTTTCATATCAAAAATAATCTCTTTTGTAAGAACTAAAATTCTTTTTATAAAAGAAGAACCATTAACAGAAAGTTAGTTTTTAAGAAGCCATATGTTCTGTTCTCGCGATTATTTCATTTTGAAGACTTTCTCCAAGGTTAATGAAATAATCACTGTAACCTGCTACCCTAACTATCAAATTTCTGTGTTGTTCTGGAGTTTTTTGAGCTTCCCTTAATGTATCTGCTGAAACCACATTAAACTGAATATGATGACCATCCATTCTAAAATAAGCTCGAATTAAATATGCTAGCTTTGCAATTCCATCATCATCAGCAAGGAACTGAGGAGTAAATTTTTGATTCAGTAAGGTCCCTCCAGTTTTAAGGTGCTCTATTTTTGATGCTGATTTAATAACAGCTGTTGGACCTTTGATATCCATACCTTGCACTGGTGAGACGCCTTCAGAGAGAGGTTGATATTCTTCTCTTCCATCTGGGGTAGCTTTTGTAACGCTTCCAAAATAGATATGAACTGTTGTAGGAAGAAGATTAATTCTGTGAAAACCTCCTTTTGTATTTGGTCTACCGTTAACTGCAGTATAATATACATCAAAGATTTTCTGCATTATCTCATCAGGATAATCTTCATCATTTCCATACTTCGGGGTTTCTCTAACTATTTGACATCGAATACTCTCATTTTCTTCAAAATTGGATTCTATTGCTCCAAGTAATTCTTTCATTGTAAAGATGTTATTATCAAACACATTATATTTCAAAGAAGTTAGAGAATCTGTTATTGTTCCTAATCCAACTCCCTGAATATATGTAGTATTATACTTTGCTCCTCCATCGTTGTAATCTTTTCCTTTCTCAATGCAATCATCAATTAAAAGAGACATGAAAGGTGAAGGAAGAATTTCTGCCCATAATCTTTCAATTACGTTATTTCCTTTGATTTTTATATCCACAAAATGATTAACCTGTTTTGAATATGCATTAAACAAATCATCAAAAGATTCAAAATCTGCTGCATCCCCTGTTTCTAAACCTATCTTTTTCCCAGTTCTTAGATCAACACCGTTATTCAATGTTACTTCAAGAATTTTAGGCAGGTTAAAATATCCAGAAAGAATATAACTCTCTTTTCCAAATGCCCCAGTTTCTACACAACCACTAGCTCCACCATTTCTTGCATCAACAATCGATTTTCCTTGATTTAGTAATTCTTGTATAATTGCATCTGTGTTGAAAATAGAAGGTTGTCCAAAACCTGTTCTAACTATTTTTAAAGCTCTTTTTAGAAAATCATCTGGAGTTTTATTACTTATCTGAACCATTGAACTAGGTTGCAGAATTCTCATTTCTTCAAGTATATCTAGAAGCAAGAAAGAGAGTTCATTAACTGCATCAGATCCATCTTCTTTTACTCCTCCTAGGTTAATAAGGCAAAAATCAGTGTATGTATTGCTTTCTTCAGCTGTAACTCCTACTTTGGGAGGAGCAGGTTGATTATTGAATTTAATCCAGAAACATTGTAATAGTTCCTTGATTTCATCCAAAGTGAGATTTTCTTCTTCAATATCTTGTTTATAAAAGCTGTAAATATTTTGATCTAATCTTCCAGGATTGAATGAATCCCAAGTGTTTAATTCTGTTATTACTCCTAGATGTATAAACCAATAGTGTTGCAATGCTTCCCAAAGATTTCTAGGAGCATTAGCAGGAACATTAGTACAAATTTCTGCTATTTTTTTCAACTCTCCTTTTCTTTCTTCATTGTTTTCTATTTCAGCTAAGTCACTTGCTTTTTCTGAATATCTTCTTGCTAAAAGAATTATTGCATCAGCAGCTATATCCATCGCTTTTAGTTGTTCTTGTTTTTGCAATGCATTTGTGTCGTTCTGAAAATCTAGTTTCTCCAAACTTTCTTTGATTTCTTTCTTAAAATTAAGAAAACCTTTTTGGAATATTTTTTTACCTGCAACAGTATGACCAGGTGCTCTTTGTTCCATAAATTCTGTGAAAACACCTGCTTCATAAGCTTCTATCCAGTCCTCATCCATAATGCTGAAAATCTGTTTTCTAATGGATTTTTCCTTCCAAAAGGGAATAATTTTATTTTGAGTAAGTCTTTTAGTTTCCTCGTCAACTTTGAAAGAAATCTTTTTTCTAGTATCAAGTATTTCTAAATCCTTTAAACTGTGAGTGCAAATCTCAGGATAAGTAGATGCTGATACAGGTTCTGGCCCTCTTTCTCCTACAATCAGCTCTCCTTCATTTATACACAACTTCTTGTTTTCTAGTATGTGTTTAAAAGCTAAGGCTCTAGCTACTGGAATTGAAACTTCATCAGCTTTACCACTCTGATAAAAATTTGTTAGTAGCAAAGCTCTCTCTAAAGAAAGAGTAGGTTGAGCATTCAAACTTTGGCTTCTGAGTTTACTTACTCTTTCATTCATACCTTACCCACCTATTTTAACATTCAAATCAAATGCTTCAAGTTGCTTCTTGATTTCATTCATCCTTCCTTCTGAAGGTGGAGTAATATTATTTAACATATATGGTTTTTCCAATCTTCTATATTTCGCTTCTCCCATTTTGTTAAAAGGCAATATATCCACTCTTGAGATACAGTTCAATTTTGAGACAAAACTCCCAATTTGATTAATATTCTCTGAAGAATCTGTTATGCTGGGAACTATTGGAATTCGAATAATAATCTCTTTTTTCTTTTTACATAAATATCGCAAATTAGCCAAAATCAAATCAAGAGAAACTCCTGTGTATTTGATATGTTCTTCTTCATTAAGCAATTTGAGATCGTACAGAAATAAATCCACATTATCTATTATTTCTTCAAAAATATCTTTAGGAGCATAACCTGATGTGTCTAATGCAGTATGAAAACCTTCTTCCTTACATAGAGATAAAAGAGATGATAAAAAGACTGGTTGTAATAATGGTTCTCCACCAGAGAATGTAATACCTCCCTCAGATTCTTCATAAAACACTCTATCTTTGGAAACTTCATTCATCACTTCTTTTGCAACTACTTCTCTCCCAATAATTTCTTTAGTACAATTGCCCTCAGAATCTTGATTAAATAAGGAAAGAATCTCTTCTGGATCCGGATTTTGCCCTTCTGGATTTGCACACCACCAACATTTCAAGGGACATCCCTTAAAGAAAACTGTTGTTCTAATCCCAGGACCATCATGAACTGCAAAACGCTTTATATCGAAAATTATTCCTTTTGCTTCTTTCATGATGAATACCTAGTTCAATGTTCAGCTATTGAATTAAAATATTTTCTTGCTTTACACATATGACAATTTCACTAAAAGATTAGTCTAAGAATTTTTAAAAAATAAAAAAAAGGAGTTAAGACTCCTATTTCTTTGATATTGGAAAGAACAGGTCGAATTCGATTTTTTCTCCATCTATTTCATCGTTTAATGCTTGTTCTAAACATTCATTACTACCTATTTTATATTTGTCACTTTCTTTAATCCACATATACAGTTCTTTCCAAGCTTCACCAAGTTGATGTACTCCATAGCAGCTTGATACTACATATAATCCTCCAGGGGTATCTTTCACGGTTACATCTGGTCCTGGATCAAAATCATCATCGATTGTTAGCCAGAATTCATATCCATATGGATTTTCTTCATTAACCAAAAATTCTCCTGTTTCTTTGTTGAATTTTGGATCAGGATTATTAAATCCATAAATCTTATGCTTATTATTTGGAATTCCAGAAATCTTCTTTTCTTTTACCCAAGCACGCATTTTTGCTGATGCTTTAGTTTCTGGATCGCCTAGAAATACGCCCATTTCTTGGAATGAAACTACTTTTGATGGAGGGAGTTCAACTATTCTAAATTTATCTTTTCCCATTTCTTTTTCACCTTCAATTTTTGTGTAACGCTTAATCATTGCTTCATATCTTAAGCGAAGGATTTCTAGCTTTTCTTGTTCTCTTATCTTAATATCCAGAAAAACCTTAGCTGAAGCTTTCAGAATATCTTCACCATCGAATGATATCTGATAAACACCTCTATCTAATCTCTCAACCAAACTACAATCAATTAATTGCGAAAGATGGTTAGCGAGAGAAGTTTTTGGAATATTCATTTTTTCTTGTAAATCTTTGAATTCCAATTCTTCGGTAAGTAATCTCGCGAGAATTTCGATACGAGTAGGGTGATCTAAAGCTTTGTGTAGATTTGCGATATCACTCATTGATTCAAGTATAAACAATTTCAAAGATTCTTTTGAACTGAAAGGCATATCATCCATGTTATCCATCTTCATCAGTTATTATATGACTAGGGCAAGAAATTTCTGAATACTGGAATAAATGAATAAATGAATATATAGTTTATTATGTGAAATTAATTAGTAAATTGTATTTATAGAGGAAGTTTAAAAAAAACATCCACAAATACTTATTCGTGAAGGATGATTTAATTACAAAAGCAAAACATCTGCTTTCAACTAACACCATAGAAAAAGAAACATTACTAGATGGTGATCGAAAGAAGATTATTTACACAGCACCAAGTCCAGGAACCTATGACCAACAATGGTTTTGGGATAGCTGCTTACATAGTCTTGTTTGGATGAAATTAGGAGAAAAGGAAAGAGCTTTCAAGGAGCTTCAAAGCTTAATGATTGGTAAAGGCCCGAAAGAATTTTTTCCTCATATGATCTTTTGGAAGCTGAAAAAAGACATTTACTGGAGATTTTTTGATAAGCTTTATCTTACTGAAAATTATTCAGAGATCATTCAACCTCCAATTATTGGTTATTCTCTAAAATGCTTAAAGAACGCAGGTTTAAGAAAAAGAGAATTAGAAACAATTTCAGAAGAAGTTCTTATTTATTATATTTATATCTTAAAGGAAAGAGATCCTGAAGATATGGGATTAATTTCTATAGTACATCCTTGGGAAAGTGGATTAGATTCTTCTCCAAGTTTTGATCTAGGTTTAGAGAAGAAAAGATTTCTTAGAATTCATCAATGGAAAAGAATGAGGTCTTTGTTAAAAGAGTTTCATATTTTAGAATGGAATCAAAGAAGAATGGCTCAAGAATCATCTTTTAGAGTTAAGTGTGTCTTGACAAATACCTTGCTAGCTTGGGGAATGGAAGCTTTTGCTAATCTTCTAGAGGAGATGAATAGAACAGAAGAATCTTATGAGTTAAGAGAAAAAATTGATCGTATTTGGCATAGTCTCTTAAGGTACTGTTGGAATGAGAAGGATGGCTTGTTTTACAATTTAGAAATGAAGAAAGAAGGATATGAGCAAGTTCGTATTAACACTATTAGTTCTCTTCTTCCTCTTCTATTAGATATATCAGCAGACATTAAGAATAGATTAGTTGAACATATTACAGATAAAACTGAATACTGGTCAAGGTATCCGATTCCAACAGTAGCAATGACAGAGAAATCATTTGATCCATCAAACAATTCATTATTATGGAGAGGTCCTACTTGGATCAATACAAATTTCTTTATTTGGCTCGGATTAAAAAAACACAAAGAAGCTAAATTAGCAAATGAGTTAGCTAAAAGAACACGTGATCTTGTTCAAAAATCTGGTTTCAGAGAGTTTTATAATCCTATTTCAGGAAATGGTGGAGGAGCTAAGAATTTTGGATGGTCAACTTTAGTTTTACTAATGGAGGAAGATATAGAAATTCTATTCAGGTAAATGAATTGCTATTTTACAAACTTCTCCTCTATTCATAACAGTTTCAAGAACTTCAACTTCTACTGATTTTTGTAAAATTTCTTCCCAAATTCCTTTGTAGAATCCTGCACCACAATAACAATGGTACATAGGAAGTTCATTTTCTGCTTTATCCATCACATCTCTAATGCGAGGGCAATGACAATAAATCGCTCTTTTCTTAAGAGAATCAGTCTCTTCAAACCAATCTTTAATAAAAGTACTTTTGGGAATTTTAGTTGCAAATATTGTCCTTCCTTCAAGTTTACCAGCCATCCCCATATCTCTTTTGATAATTTCTGTTTTATATTTCTCTTCTAATTCTAGTGATTCATCAAGAAATGATACGAAGTATTCTTGCATTTTCTTATGAACTAAAACCAAATCGTTAGTTTCAGCATAAAGTTTCTTTAGTTCTTGTAGGTTTTTTCTTGGATACTGACATGCACAGCCTGTTAAAATAGCATTTCTTGTTTTGTCATCTACATATGTGTCAAGTTTAGATAATGCTTTCTTTGTCCACTGGAATACTTCTTTACGACTTGTTTCTGAAGAAATATTTTCACTCCCTGCTAAAATATTTCTTTTAGTCTCATCATCAACTTCATCATCTAAACACATTGAAAAAACTCTTAACCAGTATTTATCAAAATCGAAATCCTCTGACATTTCTCTCGGATTTCAAAAACCATTGATACTTATAATATCTTCTATTATTTTCGTTTTTTATTAGAAAGAGAAAATAAAGCAAGATCCATTATAAGAAATACAGTTAAAAATCATAATGAGATAGTATTATTGATTTTGTATGAACGAAATTACTGTTTGTTTGACATTTGATTTGGATGCAGAAAGTGCTCAAGTAAGGCAAAAAGAAAATCCTGTAAGAGTATCCAAGGGGCAATTTGCAATTCAGAGAGGTATGCCAAGGATACTCTCCTTGCTAAAAAAATATGATATTCAAGCAACTTTCTTTGTTTGTGGTTGGGTTGCTGAAACATACCCTAGTACTATAAGTAATATTCTCATAAGAGAAAATGAAATTGCAGCTCATGGATACATGCATGAATATCTCGACAAATTATCGATAGGTGTTGAAAAAACTATACATGAACGAACAAACAAAGTCTTAGAAGAAATGGCAGGGAAAGTTGATGGATTTAGAGCCCCTTATTGGATTCTTTCTAACAACACTTTAAGCATTATTACAGAATTGGGATATATCTACGATTCCTCGCTGATGAACGAAGATAGACCACATACTTATACTATACCAGAAACCGATAGAAGAATTGTTGAATTTCCCGTAGAGTGGTATTTAGATGATTGGATTTTATTTGAAGAGAAACAACTTAATCCTACAGCAGTTTTGGAAATATGGAAAAACCAATTTGATGCACTTATTGAAGTAGATGATATTGAAGAGGATCGCTGTGTTTTCACCCTTACATGTCATCCTTCATGTATAGGACATGCTTATCGTCTTAATGTTCTTGAAAGTTTAATTAAATACATGATTTCTAAGAAAGCTACTTTTACTAAAATGAATAAAGTAGCTGCTGATTTCTTCTTTTGATTTAATTATGTACATCATTTAGATTAGGTTATAGTGTGTTATTAAAATGGTTGAAGGAGAATGTTGTAAAAGCAAAAGAAGGTGCAGTATGGAAGATTCAATTTTACAGCTCATACTCTTCTTCTGCTAAAGGCAAAGCTAATTGTTTTCTAGGTTCATATGCATGCCCAACTGATTCATTCTTATGAAGTAAATCTTCAATTTCTTTAGAGATGGGATGATCTCCCAAAGCCAAAATAGCTTTTCCCTTTTCTTTACTGCTTCCTGAGTAACCTTGGCTAGTTACTCTAATTCTCAACAGTTTATTATCTTTTACAGTGAAAGATTGTGATTCTGTAAAAGTTTCCTTGACTTCTTCTTTAGGTACTTCGAGTGTAAGTATATTCTTTTTCTCATGATTCAATTTACACTTGGTTGTATATTCATTTTTCTCAAAATTGATATCAGCAATGAATTTCGGATATCCAAGTAGATCTACACCAGCTTTACGAGCAAGTTCTGTAGTAACAGGCAGGTGAATGAAGTGTGTTCCTTCATATTTTTGGTTTTTATCTTTGAAGGTTAATGGAAAGCCTATCCCTACCTCATTGTAAGGTTCTAGAACAGAGATATGCTTGTACTCATATGCTACTATAAACATTAAAGAAATTCCAGGAAAAGGTTTCACAAGTTTAGTTTTTTTCGAGGGAAGATATTTCTTTAGTTTTTTTGCTGAAACTGGAAATAGTGCGATTATACTGAATACATCGTAATATTTTGCTGGTATCTCATGCATATCTCCAATAAACTCTATCTTCTCATATTCGAATTTATCAAAAAAATCCTTGTTCAATTCCATGGAATTACATTTTTTCTACAAAGTAAAAAGTGTTTCTCATTTTATTTTTAGAGTAATCTAGAGAAGAAATTTAGTGATAAAGAAAGAGAAATCTTTCCATAAAATAAAGAAAAACCTGATTATAATATCCAGGAAAATAAAGATCAGCTGCATGACCTGCAAAAGGAAATGTTAGTAGTGCACAATCAACTCTTCCTTGATCCAAGTAGGTTTCTTTTAGAAATCTGGATTGTCTTATCAAAGAATCTTTTTCTCCTTGAAAAATTAGACATGGTGGAGAGCTTGAATCAACAAGTAAGTTTGGATTAACCCATTCTGGTTTTGAAAAAATAGCAAAATTATAGCTGACATTATTTGCAGGATAAAAAGGAATTAATCCTTTAATTGTCATCTGATCTGAAAAAATTGTAGTATAATTCCCAGATGCAATACTAAGAGCAACAGCGCATGTAAGTTGACCTCCAGCTGATCCTCCTGAAACAAAAACTGAATCCATATTTACTCCAAATTCAGAAGAATGTGATTCCAAATATTTAGTGAAATTACCAATATGTCTCATCATGTCATCTATTGTAAAATTACCAACAACATTCTCAGGAGAATAAGATATTCCCAGATTGTTTGTCATGTTTGTTAATCCATATTGTATGTCAAAAACACAATATCCTTGAGCTGCAAGATATCTATTCATCATGCGAATATTTCCAAGACCTTTATCACCAATAGTCCAACCTCCCCCATGAATACGTATAATTACAGATTTTTCTCCAGGTAGAGTCCCTGCATCATCAAGAGGTAGATAAGCGTCAAAATATAAGCGAATGTTTTGATCAACTGAATAACTGCTTTCACTTCCATTAAAGAATAAAATATCTAGAATTGTTTCACAAGAAGGATTTCCGTTTCCAAGAAAATATCCTATTAGTTGAAAGGGTTGTTTCATAAAATATTTTTCATATCCAGAAGATGAAATTACTTCTTTCCAATCCCCACCAAATGAAGGATTAAATGCTTCTGAGAACTCGATATCTGCATTAGCTGTAAAGGAAGGTGTTGAAGCAAAAGGTACAAGACATATACTTGAAATAATTATGCCTAAAGAACTAATAACTATGATTTTGGTTTTCCATAATTTTGCTTGTTTCTTAACTGCATGAACAAGAACAAATGTATTAGCTAAGAAACCTAAACTAAAGAAAATCCCAGACATTGCAACGAAAACTGAGAAGAAGAAAGAAAGAAGACCAAATCTAATACTAGTGAGGATTGTTAAATCTGTTAATATTCCTAAGATCAATCCTAAAGCGTTTCCGGAAACAATTAAAACCTTGAGTATAATTACTATTATCTTTGGTTTAGATTCAACAAGAGTTTCCTCTTGTTGGGGAGGAGCTTGTGATTTGAATATAAAGAGAGTAATCAATATTGATGGATAAAGAAGAATACCAAAGTAGCTCAAAGCGATTAAGAATCCTATACCAAAATTGAATCCCAAACCCACATTAAATCCAATGAAATTAGCAAAAAATAGTAGGAAGTATGCAATTATAGAGAATAGAAAATACCCATAAGAAGCTATTCTGAATCTACTAATTTTCCTATTTTTCTTATTATTTAGTTTACCATAATAAATAACTAGTATACTATTTAGAAAAATAGTCAGAATAAAAAGTACTCCCGCAAAATGCCAATAAAGAATATTGTTTGGGATAATTAGATAAATGATCCCATGAATAATGCAAATAAAATTGAGAATTAGAGCTGTTAAACCAAGAATGAAA
>JAEOTE010000080.1 GCA_016839945.1 Candidatus Heimdallarchaeota archaeon
CCACTTCAGGATCACCAATAAGAACTATTTTATAAGCTCTTTTAGGTTCAATTGACATAATTCTTTCCCTATCTTATGTTTTTGTTAATCAATTTAATTCTTTTGCCAAATACATTTAAGGAAATTATTAAATTCCAAAAGTTAAGCAAAGGACTTGAATTTATTGATGTAATTTTACTAACTCTGTGATAAGTTTATAATAAAACTTTCTTACTATTTCCAGACTTGATATTTTGACATCCTCATTTGCACCATGAACATTGCTACCTAAAGGTCCAAATTCGATTGTTGGTATATTATATGCACTAAAAAATCTGGAATCTGTAGCTCCACCCATTTCGATAGGAATGGTAGAAAGATTCATTCCTTTAGCAACTTGAATGCTCTTTTCTATTAAAGGAGATGTTATTGGAGTATTTACAGGTCCGACACTTCCTTTTACATCTATATCTCCGATTATTGAATATCTTTCAGCTATTTTTCTAAAGTATTTTTTTATTTCCTCATTTTCGTTACTCATGATTCTTAAATCCAATTGACAAAAATGCTTCTCCACTTCTTTATAGTAATTAAAAGTCAAATTAATTCCATAATCACTGGGCTCAGAGGGAACATCAATGTTTTTGTAATCAGATATTGAGTGCATAAAACATGTTAAAGCTGAATCATACTCATGGTTTATTTCGCTTTTTTCATCTGGGATAATATAATCAACAGTTACTTCTGAAGGGAGAACATTATTCTTCACAAAGGGTCCAGTTATCTTTTGTACTTTGTAACTGTGTTGCTTAAGAAATTCAGATGCTTTCTCCATACAATGTTCATCAAGATCTCTCATAAAATAAGCGGCATGCATAGTTCTATTTCCTGCAATTTCTGTTTTGAAAGTTCTTGAAGAGGTTGTTCCTTTTATTTCAAGTTTAGTTTTTGGCAATTCAAAGGTTATAACATAAGAATTTCTTCTTCTATTGACTACTTGAAGACCATTTGTATCACCGTTAATAACATAATGTGGGACTAAATTTTCTTTTTCTAGAAAAGGTAACAGTAAACCCGCACCTGATTGCCCACCAGATTCTTCATCTAGAGTTATAGCGTATATAACAGTCCAATTGTTCTCCTTGGCTAGTTTCTTAGCTAGGCTTAGCATAACTGCAACAGCTCCTTTCATATCAGCTGTTCCTCGACCATATGCATTATCACCTTCTATAGTTAATTCAAAAGGATCAGTTTTCCACCCAGGTCCTGGAGGTACTACATCGCAATGACCAATAAAGAGAATTTTAGGATCTCCTTTTCCAATGTAGGAAACAAGTGTAGAGTATTGATTTTTTTCATAGAACATGCTTTTATACCCAATTGGAGATAAAATCGTATCATTTATGTAATCCAAAATATCACGAGATGGTTTTTTATCTTCATTAGGATTATTAGCTGTAGGAAAAGATACAAGATTTTTCAGAATTTCAACACAAGGTTTCAATTTGCTTCTCCTGTAATTTTGTACATGTTCTTTGTGGAGTTAAAAAAATTTGCGAGATTTGATACTTTACAGAAGAATTAGAATTAGGGGAACGTGATTAAAGAGCTTTGATAGGAAGAAGCCATCCTTTCAATTCTTGATCCACCTTGAGCATAATAGACATACTCTATAATGAAATAAAGTGATGAACCGGTTTGTATTTCTGCATCAGCTCTACCCAAATCACTTACCTGGATTATGAATGTTGAATTAGTAGTTCCATAAGGAACATAATACCCCAGCGTTTCGTTTAGAGGTCTTGTCGTTTCATTAATTATCCAGGGGAAAATTTCATCTAGAGTGTTTCCTGTTGGTAGTAACAGATCAATGTCTCTTATGTAAATAGTAGGAGATACAGCATCAAGAGAGATATATAGCTCGATTGTATCGTAAAAACTATTAAAATTAAGATCAGAGGTGTTTACTACATTCAGTGACAGTTTAACTTCTTTTGGTTCTGGAGTTTGGAAATAACCAGGTAAATCTACAACATTTACATTGGTAAGTATAGCAGCAACTATACCTCCAGCAACTATCACTAGAGTGATTAATATAACAGTTGCTAGAACTTCAGAAATTGCCCTTCGTGATTTTATAAAATTACTGAACATCTATGTCACTTATAATTCTCTTACATTAATTAAGCTACTATTGGTTTATAAGAATTTTTTCGTAGTTTGTCGCATATTCTGTTAATTGTTCAATTTTTTTTAATCAAAGAATGGGAGTGACATGAAGAATGAAGAATTTACTTTTTTATTTTTGGTTTTTTAATTATTTTTTGCTTAAGAGTTATATAACCGCTTTTTGTATGTTTCAGAATATCAACAACATCTTCCTTAATCATTACATAATTGCTTTTTTTAGTGAAACTTCCGTAAATTACTGGTGGAATAAATAAACTAATGATTACAAATAAAATCAGAAGATAAAGAGGGTGTAAGAATCTGGAATTTGTAATTAAAACCCAATTGTAATAGTAAAATAAACCGTTTGTAATGAGGAATGATGAAATTAATAATGCCAATGCTACTGGCTTATTCTGGTGAATAATTAGTGTCTTTTTGATTTCATTCTTCTTTATTTCATTATCGTCACTAATATTTTTTCTAATTCTTGGGATTCTTAATTTCAGTTTCAAGATACTGTCATCTAAGAAAACAAGGATGCTCAGAATGATAAAAGGCGTAATAAAAGCGTTATAATATTTGTAAACTCCCCTTGAGATAAACAGGTGAGTGTTTATTACAATCCAGGTAGTAAATATTGTGAAGTATGATTCATTTTCACCTAATATTTTTCCATTAAAGTATGCAATAAAAGCTGTCAATGCATAGAAAACAAGAAATGGAACCATATAACTGTTAATTATCGCATAGAAATTCGCTAATCCTTCACTACCAAGAAAGAGGAAACTATGAGCAAGAGTTACAGTATGTCTAGGATGGTCCAAATCTACGAAATTAAGTGGCTTCCCAGGGCCAAAAACTCTCCAAGCATAGGAAACAGGAGAGATAAAAATCCAAGCGAGTGAGAGAATAAAAGTTGTGACTATAAATGGAACGACAAAATCCAATAAGGCTTCTTTGAGAGAATCTTTTTTCCATATAATAAGAAACCAAGGAATTAGTAAGAATAATGGCATTTGTTTGGATAACCATGCAATAGAAAGGAAGAAAGCTGAAGTTTTGTATTTATTCTTCATGAATAGAAGGTAACTTAGTAAAGTGAAGAAACACATTTGTGGTGTGTTGAGAAAAACACTATCAACATAAAGTAAATTAATTGGCATAAAAAGAAAAATAAATCCTCCTAAAAGTCCTATTGTGTGTTTTTTTATATTTTTCTCTTTGAAGGAATTCAAATTAATTATTATTAGATATATCAACACAACACATAAGGAATCAAAAACCAGGTGTGTCCATTTAACTGATTGATAAACAACCATTGATCTTTCCATTCCAGGATTGAATAATCCAACAAATATAGAAATGAAATACAAACCGAATATGAATAAAGGTCCATATGCATATCCATGCAAAGGATCATCTTCATAGTTCCCTCCTGCATAAGGATTCCAATTCTCATATCTGAATGCAAGTAGATAAGGCTCGTAATAATAAGAGGCATCTCCATATGCTTCTAAATACCATACTTCTTGGACTTCTTCACTATCATTGTAGTTAGTCCAATAAAAGTAACCTGGTCCATGTTCGCTTTGTTCTTCCCAGAACCATAAAGAAGCCAGATTCTTTAGGTAAAGTGACAATGAAAACAATAATATGGAAATTGAAACGATTATTAGCAAATTACGAAGTTTTCTTTTATCTATTTCATCTAGATTTAGACTGCGTAATCGACTTATTATCTCACTAGGTTTTTTCATTGCATTCACATAGTTGGAGAATAATTTTACTAGTAGTAACTTTTCACATCAGTGAATAGATAGTGTTTTGAGCTATTTATTTACTTTTGCCGGATAAATCTTCATGTGCTAGTGTTGAATTCAAAATAGCATTTTATATAAGCTGTTACGGGGAAGGAATCGATTTCATTCTATAATATGATTTTTCAGCTGTTTTCAGGGATTCTTTTAGCATTTCTACTTCTTCTTTATTCAGTCCTGCACTCTTCATTTCTTCCAATAAGAGTTTAGGTGCAATAAAGAATTTTCTCCAATTTTCATCATTTCTTAGAATTTCTTCCATTTTTTTACGTGTTTGATAAAGATAAGGTCTATTCTTAAAATGTATTAGAGCCTTCCTGATTTCTCCTCTAACGATCTCTGCATCTTCAGGATAAGTCTTTGTTTCACTAGTTTCCAAAAAATTAGTTATTTCCTTCAATATTTCAGGATCTATTTCTTCTGAAGAAGGGAATATGCAATTTAATGCGAGATCTATAAATTCATCTGAATCATAATCAGCTTCTATCATTAACAATAATCTCTGGAATCTTAACAAAAAAGCACATGAGATAGGGATATGATTGTAAGCTCTACTACGGTATTACATTTATTTTCAGCTTATCAAAAACATATTCAAAAAAAGTTAGACATATACATCATATTCAGTAAAATCATCAATAATTTTTGACTTTGTTTTATCCATAAGTTTCAAGGATTCAATTGCACCAGTTTTGTTTAGTGGTTGATTATTATTTCCACATTGATAGGAATAAGTGCATCTTGGGCATCCATCAGTACTGGTGCAGTTACAATTTTGTAATATTTTTAATGAACGATTCAAACCTTCATCCAATCTGTCATATAATAATTTGGATAGTCCGCTACCACCCTTAGCTGCATCATAAACAAAAATAGCTCCTGAAGATCCCATTGAAATTCCCCCTATTTCATTGCTTCCTCCGCCAGTTAACATCGAACTTGATTCGATTACTATATGCTCAATAGCATGAAATGTCCCACTGTAAAATATCTTCTCTGACATTTCTTGCATTTCTATTGGAAGTTTCAGAGGTTTTGGCATTGTAAAAACAAAACCTTTTGTTGGGAAAGAATAGATAATAGGTTCCTCTAAATCTCTGACTTCTTGAATTTTATTTGTATAAATTTCTGAAATTTGATAACCCACTACATTTTCTGTTATCTCTAAATCGCAATAAATTACATCTGATCCAAACACTGTTTTATTTTCATTAATTGACAGTATAGCTGGTGTCGCATATCTCAGAGCTGTTGTTTTTAGATTTACTGGTTCTATGTACTTTAGAGTTATTTCTCCTCCACCGAACTTTGGATTATATGTGAATTTTTGAGATCGATAATGTGATCCTCCATGTAAATAAAAAGCTCCAGGATGTAATTCTCGAGCAGCCATTGGCATAGATCTTTCCCCAAGTCTCTTACCATTGCTATCTTTCAAAGAGAGAGTATCACCAATTCCTCTTATTGAATATGAACGTAATAGTTGAACAGCTTCAGCTTTTGATTTTATTCTATATGTTTCAGACTGCGTTTTCCTAAGTAAGTTATCTTTCTCAAGTACCTGAATTGTTTTGATATGATTAGGAAATTCTTCTTCTTCAATCGGGTTCTCAATTGCAGCTGACAACAATTGGTAGTAGGACACTATCTCATTCATCGGTTCTACATAACCTTTTCGAATATCTTCAAAGTATGTCTCAGGATGTGAAATATAATAGGTACTAATTGGATCTTCATTTCTTAAAATCAGAGCACCGACAGATTCTTGTCCTTTTCTTCCAGCTCTCCCCAATCTTTGAATAAAACTAGTAATGTCCACAATTGATGAAACAACACCATCAACATCACCTATATCTATTCCAAGTTCTAATGTTGGAGTTGAAACTAAAGCACTTAATCCTCCATTCCTAAAATTTGATTCTACCTTATCTCGATATTCTTTTGTTAATCCAGCTCGGTGTATAGCCGATTTAACTCGAGCACTTTTCAAGAGTAGATTTACAATTTCGGCGTTTTTGTGACTATTTTGGAAACACAGGGTTTTATGCCCACTGGTTATTAATTGTCTAGCAATAGCTGAAGTGATTGTGTATTGACTAACTCCCCAAGGGAGAGCAATGAGTAAATGAGTAGGAGCTTTTCTAGCTTCTTTAATTGATATTATTTCTACTTCACTGTCAAACAGATCACAGGCAAATTCTTTTGCATTGCCTATTGTTGCAGAAGAACCTATAAGTTGTATCTTTTCTTTAACTAACCTTTGCAAGCGTTTTAAAATGAAATAAATATTTGAACCGAAAGCTCCTACAGCCACATGGATTTCATCAATGATTATACTTTTTACATTTCTTAAAATCTCTCTGAATTGAGGTTTCCTCATGTGAAAGTGAAGCATATCAGGATTTGTTATAAGAATATCAGGAGGATATTCCATAATTTTTTCTCTAATTTTCTTAGGTGTATCACCATCAAAAATTTCACATGTAATGTTTAAAGCTCCTCCATATTCTGAGATTTTCTTCTTTTGATCTCTTGCTAAAGCCTTCGTTGGGTAAATAATAACAGTAGATAAACCTCTTCGCAACAATGGATGAGATGCTTTATTCCATATCTTTGCTAGGATTGGTAGTAGAAATGCTTCTGTTTTTCCCGTTCCTGTTGGAGCAACTATTACTACATCTTTTCCATCTTCTATTGCTTTAGAAGATTGGTTTTGAAACTCATACAAATACTCCATGTTTTTATTCTCTAAGAACAAATTCAGAGGTTGGGGAAAATTGGCTTTTTGCTTGCTTGTTGGTGGGAATTTTTGTTTTAGAAATTTATAGTAAATAATCTCAACATCTTGATTACTAATTATTCCTTTGACGACTTTAGGCAAATTCTCAGGGTCAGAACCACCCGCCTTAATAAGGTCCATCTTCTCTTTGTCTGTTTTTCGAGTAAAAAAGGGAAGCTCTTCTGCTTTGGTCTTCTTTGCATAAAGAGTGGTTTCTCTTCTGCTTTCTTTTTTCTTAATTAGAATTTTATAAGCTTCCTCTTCATCTGTCGAATAAATTTGTTCATTTAAACCACAAAAATTGCACTGAAAAGACATGTAATCTCTTATTTTTGATACAACTAGTTCCTTAGTGCAATCAGGGCATTTCATTTAAACACTTCTTGTTCACATTAAAATTTAATAGTTAATAAACTTGTGAGAAAGAGAGTAGAAGTACTCAATATAACTGAAAGAAAAATAAGAGATAAATATCTTTAAAATGGTATAACAAAAAGTCCGTTAAGAAGGTGACTAAATGTCTTCTCCTAGAACATGTAAATGGAAGCAAGGAATAACTCGTAAAAGTCCAGAAGGTGAGATTTTACCTTTGAATTTTCCGTGTAAGTTTTCAAATGATGAATTAACAACAGATCTATGCACCCTCTGCTTATTGGGAGATATGTTTTCAATGTTTTATGCTCAAACAATGACAATAAAACAAAGTGCCAATATGCAAGAAGAAATTATGGCTTTCTTGAAAAATTTCACAACAGAAGATTTCGATATGAGATAGAATCAATATCTTCTTCTTATTCTCGAAATCAGCATAACAACCAAAACTACTACAGTAATAATTCCAGCGCTAATCAAAGGATAAATGTAATGTAGTGGTGAAAATGTTATTTTGGTATATTCTTCTGATATTGGAATGCTGATATAAATTGAGAATGAGAAAGAAGCCCAATTAAAAATATTCTGTGAACCTTCAGTTACATTGGATGGAGACATTCTTATCAAAAGATTGCTTGCTTCTGAAGATTGTGCTTGAGCTGGAGAACTTATTTCTTCATAATCGGTTGTATAGATTTCATATATTGATTGATAATTGACAACAAGTGGAGGTATTGTAAAGTTCCCAGAAAGATTGGTATAAGTCTCAGAGATAATAATATAATCTCCTGGAGAGAGGGTAACATTGGCAAAACTTACTATAGTATGGGTTTGTTTTACATTGAATAATGGAGTTAAAACTTGAGGACTCATAAGATCGTGATAATAACTACAATTCACGGAATCAAGTGTATATTTTGAAGGATCTAGAATTTGATAAATTGATACATTTGTATCAGACAAACCTTCATTTGTTATTGTGTATTCAACATACAATTCTTCTTCGTTTTCTGAATGTGAATATGAAGTTGATATTGATATTTCGGGTAGTGGAAAACTGGGTCTGATCTGGTCTTGCAAAGAAATTGGTGGTAGAAGTATCCCAAAAGTTAATGTGGAACTCACAACATTATATGTTTCTCCTCCAAAAATCCAAAAAGTTGATCCACCAGTCCAAGGATTTTCTATTTCTGTTGGAGTTTGTCCTTTATCTGATGTGAAACTAATCAGCGCGATGTATGAATTTAAACCAATATAACTATTAGCTAAAACAGAAAATTCTCTTGATAATTCCTCCCCTGAATTTATTTGATCAATCTCAAAAGATTTTACGACTATTACATCTGTTGGATGCCATAGATAATTGAATTTAATGTTAATAATATCAACATGAACATCATAAGCATTAATAGTACCATAGTTGCTAATATTCAGTGTAAACGATACTACATCTCCAACTCTGTATGTTATTTGATCTGTATTGAGAGAACTTTCCAAAACTGCTTCGTCATCCCCTATTTGAAGATTAAGACCATTGGTTAGACCAAAATATTCCATCCCATTTGCATCATAGTATATGTATCTATTTCCAAGTGAAATAAAAGCTCCTAGACTTGGTTCATAAATACTTAGAAACCTTGCAGGATTGTTCATAGCAGCAAAAAGAGTTATCATTAGAGTTTGATAGTTACTTTCAGAGGTTTGAAATACAGCATATTCATCTTGACCTGCAAATTCTGTAAATATTGAAAAAGCTCCAAAAACATCACTAACTGTAGGTATGTCATTTAATTTCCATGACAATTCTACACTTTCACCTATTCCGAGATATGGAATTTCACATTCCAAGTATCCACCAAAAATGTTCTCAACATAAGAGAAGTTGGAGGAGCTAAAATTGAATAAAGTTTTGTTATCATAGAATTCTGTGAAAGCAATTGTATAAGCTTCCTCAACAGCGAGAGTAAGTTGTTCTTCTACTAAAGGAATATGATACAATAATATTTCTTCAATACTATAAAGATCCAATATAGGTTGGATTCTTGTTATAACGGAATTGTATAAATCAGATGAAATCCCAGTAGAACAAAACACTGTAACATATTCATTTAATTCAAAACTTGTATTATCCATCCAACGAGCTAATGAAGCATTTGAGATGTATTCATACCAACCTCGAACATCGAGAACAGGAACTTCAAGATGATATATTGAAAAATCTATCTCTAAATTAACAAACGATGAGAAAGATTCATTTATAGCCAAATTATCATTTAGAATAGGTACCTCTATACCTTCAAGTACAAAGGATTCAAATTCCGAAGGAATTGGAAATATTATTGAAGTGTTATATGCAGCTTCATTACCTACATTTTCAACATTATAAGTCATATTTAGTATCCCTGAATTTTCTAATAATTGATCTGAATACGATTGGGTAGCTATGACTTTAGGATAATTAAATTCAGCGGGAGTATTAGGATTGTAAATTATTTCAGCATCAAAATTTCCATATTTTGTGAATGCTAAATATTTCAAAATCCACTCAAAAGTTCCAGTCATTTGTGATGCAAAATTATCAGGTATTGGAGAAATACTTGTAACATTTGCATAAAATGGAAGCTGGTAACTAAAAGTAGATGCAAATACAGAGGGATTTGGTTCTATTTTAGCTCCTAAAACAGAACTCACATTAAACACATGTAGATTATCATTAATTGCTATTGCATTCTCTAAACCAACAATCGCACTTCTAATTATACGATGAACACTTCCTAAACTTCTCATTAATGTATATCCAAACGCGTATAGAGGAGGTTCTTGATCCAGAATGTTGGTTAAAACAGACACCATATTTCCATATGTAGGTGTGTAGTAAGGAGAGAATATCTCACTAAAAATCTGTAAAAAATCAGTATTGTAAAAAGAAGCTGCTAAAGAAATAATCGCTCCTCCAGTTTCAGTATATTGAATGTTGTATATACTTAAACTAAGTTGATATTGATGTTCAACTAAATCGCTAACATAATTTATTATAGATTGAATTCTATCTATATTCGAAGTTCTTGTTGTAATTCGAATCACTAATCCATCAGGAAATTGCCATAATGGGTTTGTCCAAATTCTTGCAAAAGAAGATTGATTTGATATAATAAAGTCAAATTGTGTAACAGAACTAAAAACAGGTAGAGAAAGATCAAAAGATGTTGTTATTTCACCTCCATCTAGAAGAAAAGTAGCAATAACAGATTCATCTTTTCCTGCAATCAAACTAAGCTTTTCTTGTAATAGTACAG
>JAEOTE010000081.1 GCA_016839945.1 Candidatus Heimdallarchaeota archaeon
ATACGTCTTTAGCAGAGACAGTCTTTCTTGCATTGGCTGCTGTTCTTTTGGTTGCTTTTTTGATTAAGTAACCAACTTTTTCATTCAATGCATCTACGAAGTCTCCTGATACTTGGTAATCACCAAGGCTTTTGACATATTCCTTAACTTTTGATTTAACTACTAGCATTTCTGTGACCTTCTTTTTTTTGGACACTTGAATAACCCCCTTGGATTATCAAGCTATATTGTGCTGATACTAGTATTTAAAGTTTGAGTGTTAAGACATGTTTAAATGATAATGTCGGCACTCTAACTATATTATACATATTTTTACGATTTTTCAATATAAGAAAAAAATGATGGAAAAAATCCATCTAGTAAACTAAAATTTCAATCTCTTACTATGAAAAGTCCAAAAAGGAAAGCAAATAATGAGCCACCTACAGCTAACCAGAACCAATAGAAATACATAGGTGAGGGATCAATATAAGGCATACTACCATTTTGGATGAACAGGACAATTCCAGGAACTAACGCACAAGCTAAAGATAGTAATGTTAAAACTATATAGACAACTTTTGATATCCTGCCAAGTGACACTAACAAAGCTACTACCAAGAAAACAGCTATAGCGAATAAGACAATTACGATGACCAAAGCAATGATTTCGGAAGTTGACTGATATTCAGGCAACCATTGGTAGATATTTAGGAGTATTCCACCTGTAGCTGAACCTGCCCAGAATAGAAGAGATAAAATTCCTGATAACGATGTAAGCAAATCTAAAAGACTTAATCTTCTCATGATACAATGAATAAGGAAAATACAATTAAAACTTTATGGAATAACTTTTACACATTATTATTCTCATTATTAATCATGAGATTTTTATAGGTTTGATAACGGCGTTTAATATGCTTCTTCATTTCATCAATTTGTCCTTCAGAAATGTGTTTGAATCTACCTTGTTTCTTAAGAAAATCTTCCAACCCAATAAATTTCGGTTCATGGTTCAACTTAAGTTCTCCATTCTCAAATTCAACTAAAAGCCAATAACCGCTTTCAACAGATTCTTTAGCTAACTGAGGCCCTAAGTGACTTTCAGTCCTCCATCCAGGAGTACAAACTGAAAGAATTTCAATATATCTGAATCCTTTCATATTTTTGGCTTTCTCCACTTTATTGATAAAATCTTGAATATGTGAAGTGGAAGCAGTTGCAACATATTGTGCATCATGTGCGATTAATATTCGAGGTAAATCTTTAGGCATATATTCGTTTCCAGTAAACTCTCCTGTTACAGGAGTTGTTGTAGACCAAGCGCCATAAGGAGATACACTAGAAGCCTGAATACCTGTATTTTCATAAGCTTGGTTATTGTAACAGATGTAGAGGATGTTCTCATTCCTATGAGCTGCTCCTGAAAGAGTCTGTAAACCCATATCCGCAGATCCCCCATCACCGGCCATACCTAATACTACAACATCATCTTTACCTTGAGCTTTCAAAGCTCTTGATATTCCTGTTACTGTTGAAGCAGTGTTCGAAAATTGCATGTGAAAATAAGGAACGTCCCAATTGATGTTTGGAAAGGTACCACCAAAAACTGACATACATGATGGAGGAACTGAAACAATTGTATTCTTTCCTAAAATTCTCATAACATTAATTGCTATGTTTGCAGCCATACAGCCAGCGCAGGATTTTCCCCCTGGTGTGTATGCTCCCTCGTCTGGTAATTCTTCTAATTTCAACTATTCACCTTCTTGTATTTACAAAGATTATAGGATCTATAGTTTCAATAGCTTCAATAGTTTCAATTTCTTTTATTTTTTCAAACATGAATCTAATGTCAACTTCCCTTATATCTCTTCCTCCCAATCCAGCTATAAGATTAATAATAGGTTTTCTTTCTCCATACATTGCATTTCGTACTTCTGTATAGACTTGTCCAAAAGAACCATATGATAAACTACGATCAAAGACACCAACAGCTTTTACATTTCTTAGAGCTTCTCGAATGTCTTCAACTGGAAAGGGTCGGAAGAATCGAAGTTTAACTAAACCTACTTTTTCTCCTTCAGCTCTTAAATCATCCACAATAGTTCGAGCTGTTCCTGTGGTTGCTCCCATTACTACTAATGCTCTTTCTGCATCTTCCATCTGATAGGTGTCAATTAATCCTCCATAGCTTCTTCCAAATCTATTAGAGAAATCTTCGTTTATTTCCTTGATCACGTCTTTGGCATTCATCATAGCTTGATGCATCTGGAATTTAGCTTCATTGTGATATTCAGGAGGGACAATTAATCCTTGGGCTACTGGTCTTTCGGTATCTAAGTACGCATGAGGAGGATCATAAGCAGGGAGAAAATCATCCACTTCTTCTTGCGAAAGTATTTCTACAGCTTCTGATGTATGAGTAAGAACATATCCTTCTCCACAAACCATTACTGGTAGGAGAACCCGAGAATCTTCCCCTATACGATATGCTTGAATGATCATATCAAACGCTTCTTGGTTATTTTCAACATAGATTTGTAACCAACAAGCATCTCGTTCAGCCATGCTATCTGCAAATTCAGGCCATATACCTCCTGGAGACATAAGAGTACGATTTCCAATGAACATTACTACTGGTAAACGCATGCCACCTGTACTGTGTACCACCTCATGCATGAATGCTAAACCTTGACTGGCTGTTGCTGTAAAAGTTCTAACGCCTGTTCCTTCAGCAGCAGCACAAACAGTCATTGCACTATGTTCTCCCTCAACTCTAACAAATTCAGCTTTTAATTCTCCTTTAGCTATATAGCTGGAAAGATCTTCAACAATCTCAGTTTGAGGACAAATAGGGTATGCAGAGATGACTTTAGGTTTTGCTCTAACTACAGCAATTGCCACGGCTTGGTTCGCCGTGATCATGTCTTTGTATTTTTCTATCCTCAACATCTGCTTGATAAACCTCTTTGGTTATTATTAAAGATGACTGTTCATAACTTACATATAAAATCTATTATGTGTATTGATTATCTAGATTTAGAACCATGTTTTTTTCTTGTATTCCACATACTCTTCTCCGAATTTTCTTTCTAGATTCTTTTCTTCATATTTCTTCCAAATTAGTACAAATGTAGCCCATATTATTGTAGAAATAAGTGATGTAAAACCATCAAAGATAAATGGAAATCCTATATGAAATAAAATTATTCCTATGTACATTGGGTGTCTAATTTTTGAGTACAATCCTTTTGTTACAAGTGCTTCTTTATCTGTTACTCCCATCTTTGCAATATCTGAATAAAAGAACAATCCAAATCCTAATACTGTTAATGGTATCCCGATAGAGTATGTGTATACTTTATCCAACCCCATTTTTACTGGATCTGCAATACTCCAAAATCCCCATCCCAAGTAACCTAAAAACACAGCCACTAATGAGAAACTTATCACTTTTTTCGAAATCTCTCTTTGTTTCTTGTATGATATGAAATGTATTGCCAAACGAACAGAATAACTGCAGAGACAAAAGAAAATTCCTAATGCAACTAAGATATAAACCCAAGTACTTGTTTTTAAGATTTCTAACATGAATATCGCTTATAATTAAAATACAAAAAATAAAAGGATTCCGCAACGTAATAAAAATAAAATTGAGAAATTGTTTTTACTCTTCTTCTTCTTCTTCTTCCTTGGGCTTGGTCGGTATCTTCCCTTCCAATTTCTCAGCTACTTCGCTAATATCACTACTTGATTCTCCTGTTTTACTAAGTAGTTCTTTAGTAACATCATCAGGTAATCTTTTTTTCTCTTGCTCTTCTTCTTCACTCATATAAATCCCACAGAAATTTATTTCCATTAGAACTAACTGTTTTGTTTAATAAAAAGTTTATGTTTATATTTGCGAACCTAACTTTCTTCGTTTCAAAAAGCGTCTAAGACTTACAATAACAAAGATTCCGATAACTGAAACCATTGACCATAAAAATGTTGTAGAAGATAAGAAATTTCTACCTGCATCTATTAGTTTTTGGAGATCAATTTTAATTTCGCAACCAATGTATGATTTTTCTCCACCATAAACAAAAAGAAGTTCTTTTGCATCTTTTGGTAGGTACCTTGAATCCAATTCTAGTACAACTAATCCTTCAGGATTTGTTACAAATCTCTCCTCTTTTACAGTTGTTCCATTTAAACTGATATATCTGATTTTAATCTCTTTATCTGAAAGAGAACGATTCTCACCATCAACTAGTTGTAATATGAGATTTTGTTTTTCTTGTTCAATTTTCAAGTAAGTTTCTTGAGGTGTTATTTCGAATTCTATACTTAGAGTAGTTGGATTGTAATCATCAGAACCTCCAAAGAAAATATCCATCTGATAAATCCCAACTTCATATTCCGAGAGATCTAAAGATACTACTCCATAAGAATCTGAATAGTAGGTATAACTATTAATTCCAATAAAAATCAAGACTGGCATCCCCTTTAATGGATTACCATTTATTGACAGTAGTTTTATCTCTAGTCCAGAAGAGCTATTATAGGATGATTGCGTATTATCAACACTGAATTGACTATAACATTTTTCTACATTGATTGAATGTAGACTTTGAATCGCATTATAATGAGATGTCTCAGTTATATCTATTATAATATCCAGTATTTCTGTGTTAGATAAATAATATTCTAAATACGCTATTCCTTCTTCATCTGTTACTCCATTGAGAACGTCATCTCCAATAGTTATAGTAAATAACATGAATGGTAATGGTACATTGTTTGAATCAAAAATCCTAATAATCATTCTTACTTCTTCTTCAACGATATTATTTTCAAAATCAAATTCTACAGTAGGATTATCCTTTAGTATTGATATTATAAAATTCTTTGATGTATCTTCAATATTCGTATCATTTGATATGACTTCAATCGTAAGGATGTAGTCATGTGGAGATATTTCCAACCAGCTTGAAGGAATTATAAATTCTCCCTGAGCATCTGTAATCAAAGAACCCAATAAAACACCTTCCAAATAAACATTAATTGAAGCATTTGGAATTGGTATAGAAAGAAAAGATACTATTCCATAGAAATTTGTATCTTGATTGAAAACCTTCTGAAGAGTATTGAGAGAGATGTCTGCATATCCTTTCAAACGCTGAATTTCAAATGTTGTTTCGAAATATAGTATGATGTCGTTTTCATTTACTTTTATTATTACTTGGTATGTACCAGCATCTAAGAATTGATCTATACTGAAATAGAAATTACCTTCAGAATCTGTCAAGGTCAAATACTCGAATCCATCTAACAATAACACTACACTAACAGAGTCAAGAAGCCCTAGATAGTTGTCAATAACACCACTTATTGATCCTTCTGAACCATAAGATTGAGGATTGATTTGTAGATCAATTAGGTTGATTTCATATTTTGTGTAGAAAGGAATATCTAAAGATGTTTGATAATACATTGCATTTCCTTGGAATTCAATCTTTAATACATGACTTCCCGTACTAATTGTATCCAATAAAATGATTGTAGCAAAACCGGTTTCATTTGTTAATAATGTCGCATAATGATTCCCATCTAATGAAATAATTAACTGCCCAATTATTGGATTATCTAGAGAATCTACTAGCTGTACATCTAATTCTACTGTTTGACCAAATGTTTGGTTAAAAGATCCTATAAAAACAATCTCTGTGGTTGTTTTGTAAATAGTAATCATTATAAGCTTTGAAGTTGGTAAATAGTTTTCATTCCCATAAAAACTAGAAACAATCTCATAGGTTCCAATTGGTAAATCTATTAGAGTCAAGAACTCACCATTCTGATCTGTTATCAAAGTTTTATAGTAAACTCCATTTTGATCTAAGACAATTGTCTCACCACTTAACGCAGTGTTTCCAAATAAGGTTCCTAGCAACCAGGGTTGATAATTTTCATAGTAGAATGTAAGACTAATTGATGATTCAGCTTTTGAGATATTGAAGTTTGAATTAAAGATTATTGCTGAATATAGGATGTCTCCTTCAAAATATACTTGTAAATCATATAATCCTGCATTCATAAACAGATTAAGAACTAAAACTGCGTATCCTGAGGAATTTGTTAATGCATAGTAATCAATAGAATTTATCATAATCAAGATATTTTCATTTTCAAGAGGTACTCCTTCTGAAGTTAATCTAATCTCTATTACAGTTTCTTGTGTCGCATATATCCCTTCATAAACATGAACAGTTAATTCTGTCTGAAGTTTTGCTTGTTCTAGAACAATTAATTGAGAAGATTCAGAGTAAATAGACGTACCTTGAAAAACAATTTCTATCTCGTAAATTCCTGGTGTTTGATCCTCTAAAACAAAAAAAACATAACCATTACTATCAGTTATATTTTGTCCAATCAAAGATCCATTTAGATAGAAATAAATTGCTTCATTTGCCAATGGATTGTCTGTTGCATCCTTGAGATTTGTTTCTATTATCAGAGACATGTCATTCCAACTGACTTGTCCTTCAATTGTAGTTTCTATTTTCCAAATAAACACGGTTTTTAAGGCAGTAGAAGAGAGAAAATAGCTGTCTCCAATAAATTCTACTTCTATTAAGTATGTAGCTGGTTCTAAAGACACAGTAAACTCATAATATCCAAATTCATCTGAAGCTGTACTTTGAAATTCTGTTCCGTTTATTATGAGTTTTAGGATTAATCCTTCAATAGGTTGAAAGAATACATCTTGAATATAACCGCTGATCAGATACGAAGTCGTATATGTTTGATTAGGGGCATTCAAAGTAAGGTTTGTAGGCATTTTATCTATTTGTAAACTTATTTCCAACATTGAGTTTAGATAATAATTATTTCCAGCAAAGGAGATTTCCACTTCATAAACTCCAGGGGATATTGATGGGATTTGCCATTCTACCCATCCTGAAGAATTAGTTAAAACTTGTTCTTGCAAGATTCCTGAAATAGTTATTGTTAGATATTCTGAAGGAATTCCTCCTAAAGAGGAATAGAGGTATATGAAAACAACAGCTGATTGATTGTAATAGATGAATACATCATCACTTGAAATAAAACTAGCTGTTTTAGTTATTTGAAATGTGCTTTCAGTAGAATTTTGTATATACATTCCAGATTGTATAATTTCAGCTTTAAGATTGTAAATACCAGGAATAAAGTCTACAAACCATTCAGAAGTAACTGCTCCTGATGCATCAGAGAATCCAGATCCGATTAATGTTCCATTCAAGTAAAATGCAACTTCCACTTGAATAGGCTGATCGTATTCATCTCTAACTTCAGCTTCAAGTATTATTGAGGTTTGATATTCAGCTGTAGCAGGAGCTGTAAGAGAAATTGTTGTACTTATACCTACTTTGAGGTTTCTTGTAGTTTCCGCATCATTCCAGTTACTGTCTGATTCAATAGAAGCTTTCCAAATCCATTCACCCAAAGGAAATGTTACTAAAGGAGTAAATACGGCATAACCTGAACTATTAGTGAATGCTGATCCTATATAGATCCATGAAATTGTATCAAACCAATAAAATTTCACTTCAATCCCTTCTGGTGTTGTACCATAAGCTGATTCAACATAGACAACGAAATCTATTGGATTTGAAGTGTTTTGGTGAATATCACTAGCATTTATAGTTAAAGAGCAAGGAGAACTATCAAGATAAATTGTTTCACTGGATTCATAATAATTTTGTGATGAACTAAAGTTTACTTGAACTTCTATTATACCTCCTTGTTCTACAGTATAAACTAAAACAAAATATCCATTAACATCTGTTACAACTTGATATTCTATCCCTAGTATAGTTATAGTTACAACTTCCCCAACAACAGGAAAACTATTAGAAAGAAGATAACCATCTATAGTAATAGTTTCTTGATTAGTGCAATCTATATCATTAAGTTGATGAAAACTACTTGGAGCTTTTAAGCATGTAACATAAGATGTAATTGAATCAGATTTCGCATAATACAGAATTCCATTTTCATAATAGTCAGTAGTTGTAATCAATATACACAAAACATCATTAGCATTCATGTCCAAGTTTAATTCAACTGAAGCATAACCTGATGAATTAGTAATGATGTAAAATGTTTCATCCCAGATACCAAATTCATTAGGTACTGAAACATAAATGAGTACAGTCATATTGTCTATAGGATTACCAAGATGGTCTGTAATCCATGTTTCCACAAAAAACAGAGAATTATAAACATAAGTTTCATTTTCACTTAAGTTTGTGCTAATAACAGCTTTATCACTGTTAATTGTCATAGATATAGATTCTTCAAAATATAGGTAGTTAAATGAGTTAACCTTAATGTAAACTATGAAATCTCCAGGATCAAAAAACTCAGCAGGAAATGAGAGATATCCATACCCATTCAAATCTGTTTGTAAGATTCCTAGGGAAGTATTGATATTTGTACGACTTTCAAAAATTATTACTTCAAAACTTAAATTGGGAACAGGATCATTTTCTAAATCGAAGAACCTAATTGTTGTGCTGAAAGGTTCGTTCCAGTATTTTTCTATTAACGCTGGAGATTGAACTATTAGAGTATTAGGAGATATGTCTAAATCACCATAAGTTGTTGCTGGATAATTGTAAAGATTTGAATCCATATTTATTGAAATCCAAAAGGAATTAGGGTAATAGCCTGCATTCCAGTCAATTAATCCAACTGGAGTAGTTGCATAACCAGAAGCATTTGTAGCTGTAAAGACAGGGTCGACAATTCCTTGGAGATAGAACAGAGCAAGTTGACTTTCTATAGGTTGTCCATCATTATCTATTATCTGTGCTTCTAAAATATATTCAGTTATGTCAGCATATCCAATTGCACTTCCATAGGTACAATATACTCGAGGTACAATAACTTGTATGTTCTCCTTCAATTGAGTAGTTGAACTATAAGCTGTAAGAAATGATGTTTCAGCTTTGAAATATACAATTCCTGATCCTTGATTGATTGTATATTGACCTATAGCATAACCATTTTGGTTAGAGATTTCTGCAGAATGAAAAGACCATGTTAGATTGTCTAAGGAATTATAGAAACTGACATTAACACCAGATAAAGGCTGATGGTATAGATTTTCGATTTTAGCAGTTAAATCTATGGTATCTGAATATTCAGCTGAAGAAGGGGAATTTAATTCTAAAAATTCTGGTTCTAGTGAATTAACAATAGAAAGATCCCAATAATCTGTTGAACTATCATAGATATTTGAATCATCATAATAATTTGAAGTGATTTTGTGATACATTCCAGTTGTCCCAGAAGAATCATAAGTAATTGTTGTTTGACCTTGAGAATCTACTTCTGAATTGCTTAGAAGTGATCCAGTATAAACACTAAATGGAATATCAATATTTGTTTGTTCTGTCCAACTTCCACCATTATAGATATACACTTTGTTTTCATCAGATCCAGTAAGATCGTTAGAATATTGAAGGTTAAAGTCGCTGCTTGAAGCAAGTACTGCATAATAAGTTGTATCAGCTGTTAGAACATTATTTACTTGAGTAGAAAGTGGATGATTCCAAAATGCAAACAATAAAGGAGAATCTGGATTGTTTTTATGGAAATTGTAAGTGTGAAGAGAAATTTCGTATTTCATTAAGTAGCTGGTTTGATAATTCTGCAAATCAGCTGTAATATAGAAATCGATTTGATTACTTATCGGAGAAACAACTTCTGAAATGTTCAAGGATAATGCTTCAAAACTAGCACCAAAACTCAAACTAAATTCAATCGCAAACTCATTGTCAATGACTAGGTTTTCAGCAGTATCCTGATCAGCTGAGACTTCAACAAGATCATACCAGTAATGTTCTCCTTGATCAACAGGCATTCTCCCAATTAAATCAAATTCCGAGGTTGCTGTAGATTCTATTTTTTCACCATGTTGTATAAATGAGGAATTTCCTATTACATCAGTAAAACTTGGATACGTAGCAGGTGCAAATCTAGGTCCAGATTCTGACTGAACAATAACTAGCTGTTGAGTATCTTCATCTTGTACTATCTGAATAATTTGATGTTCAGTAACTTGATTTTCTTCTGAAATAATCTCAATAGTATAGGTAGTATCTTCTCCTATTGTTTGATTTTTGGTTAAACCCTCCACTAAATACTGTGTAAGAGGAAAAGGTATGATAAGTACTAACAGGAAAAAGAAAACAATTTTACGCAATTTTTACTCACCTCACTCTAATGTTGCAAATTCAGTTTGAACTTCTTCTTCCTCTTGTTGTATATCTACTCCTACACCTATTTCTAAAGCTAATTCTCTATGTTTAGCTTCTTCTGTTATATCACAAATACCAAAAGTTCCAATGGAGAAATGACATTCAGATTGTGATAACCAGCCACAATCAGTAATTAAAGCCCTTCTAGCATTAGGAGCGTCATACTGATTTCTGATTTTACTTGTAGCTCTTCTAAGCCAAATTCGGATATCTGATGCATGGCCCAAAATGAACCCACCTGCTGGAAGAATCTTGTCCATTGCGGTGGCAAAAGGATCTGGGTTAGCCATTACTTGATTTGTATAGACTACTGCTAAATCATATGCATCTGCTAATCTCATTAATGTATGAATTACTCTATTCAGATGTTTTTGTCTATCAGCTAATTCTCCTAGTCCTCCATATTCAGATCTGAAAGGATCTAGAAGAGAATCTACAATTAACAATTTGACATTTTTTTCCGGAATAATTCTACCTACTTCTTTTAATGCTAATTCTATTTGAGCCAAAGTACGTGTATTTGCTACCATAAATTTACTTGTATCAATTTTTCCATCAGGTATGTTGTGGGTATACTGATAATATTGCATGATTTGTTTAAGTCGTTGTGGTTTGAAACTCCCTTCAGTATCAAGTAAAATTACTCCTGATTCAAGTCCTCCAAAATCCTTAGGTAAAAGACAATTCACGCTCAAAGTATAGCAAATTTGTGTTTTTCCACTAGCTGGACTACCATACAGCTCTACAAAGCATCCTGAAGGTATTCCGCCTTGAAGCATGTTGTCTAATTCTTTTGAACCAGTTCGAATCTTCAACCTTTCAGTTTCTAATTCTTCCCTTTCTTCTAAGGATAAGAATAAACTTCTATCGCGTTTTTCCTCAAATTGGCCTAGAAGAAGATTTGCAGTTGCTTCACTTATTCCAGGAAGTTTTTCAAGATCTTTCTTGGTCAAAGCTTTTATCCCTCTTGGGTCTACAATGTTTTCAGTTGTCAAGACCTTGTGTACTCTCTTCTTCATCGATTCAGAGAGTCCTTTAATTTCAGAGAGAAAATCCATAAGAGAATCTGTTTTTGTTTTAGATGTTTTTTTACTGCTAGAAGCAGTTTTACTAGATTCTATATTATTATCTTGTGAAGCCATGTTCTTCAATAATTTATGCTTAATTTCGTATATAAAGGAGGAGAAGTACAAACAAAAATAAAATTGAATTTGTTTTCAAGTTGATGCTTTGTTAAGTTCTTTTGCTTTCGCTTTTGAATATCTAATTTCTGCTAAACCTTCACTGTTTTCTATCCAAGAATTTATCTTTTCTGCTTCAATGACTTTGCCTGTGAAGTAATTGATTGATTGAAACATCATTAGAAATCTGTAAATGGTTTCTCTCCAATCATTAACAAAACTATCACTTATATTGTATCTCTCACATAAATCCCTAACTTCTCTTCCATCTACAATATTTTGAGCTAATCTTATTGCTTGTAGTGATGACAACTCGTTTGCTTTTATCTCTTGTTTAATTGTTCTATCTCTTGTCATAAACCGTTGTAAATATTGTGTCAGAGTTAATTCCTTGTTTGTTCCACAGTACTCCAAATAATCTAGGAAATCATAAGGTTGCACAAAATGCTTTGCTGCAATTTGCCCCATATAGGTGAGATTTAATATTTGACCAGCAGATTTTACTAGAAATCCCTCTTTTGTTAAGAAGTCAATTATTCCATAAGTATTCAGCCATCTTTCTTGTGTTTCTGGATATTTCTCAAGCAAAAACCTTTGGTGTTTACAAACAAAGTTTGAGTACTTATTTAAACAAGAACAAGTTCTTCTACTTGGTGAAAGATAAATCTGGTATAGTCTTGATTGTTCTTTTATATTCGCTGCTACAGCTGCTCGATTAATTCCATTTATTGACTGAACTTCCATCTTTCTTTCTCTTACTCCTCTTACATTATCGAACCTTCTATAGAAATCAATCACTTCATAAGTCTCTAATTGTGAATCAGACGAAGAAAAAAGAGCTTGAAGTAATTCAAAATCCACCAAATTTCTCATTAATTTTGATTTGTTTTGGTAAAACCAAAATGAATCTTCGATTGGTTCAACTAGATGGACCAACTCTCTTGAAAGAGGTTTATCGGAATAGAACATATTTTCTAAATAATACTTCATTAAAATATCATATTCTCCAAATTTACTCTCTACTGCTCGATAAATTGGTGAAGGAGTATCATCACTATATGTGAAAAATTTTGTTTCCGTCTTTTTTCTCATTCTGTCATTTGTTACTAAAACTATCCCTATCCCTTCTGTACAGAACCCTAGTCTTCCTGCACGTCCCAATGTTTGAAAAACAAGAGTGTTGTCTGTCTGAATTCTTTTGTTTTTTAATGTATAAACTGATACATTTGCAGGTAAGTTGACTCCACAAGATAATGTGGAGGTGGAAACTAGTACATCAATATCTCCCCTATGGTACATCTCTTCAATAATCAGTCGCACTACTTCACTTAAACCAGCATGGTGATAACTAATTCCTTTTTCTATAACCTCCTTGAGAAGTGGTGGAAAATATACTTCTTGGATGGTTTTTTTTACACTTTCTTCATCAATCTCACTTAAAGCATTTCGAACAATGTTGTCAAGCTCAGAATAGTTTCTTGGTTCACTTTTCTTTGCAACTCGTTCTGCTAATGCTTCAGCGTATGATCTTGAATGACTGAAAACCAAAATTTGATCATATTTTTTTCTTAGTTTATTTATATAATCTATCACATCTTTTGAAACATCTACTGAATATGATATTGGAACAGGTCTAGAATTTTCTACTATTGGAGTTAAATTTAACCAATCTGCAATTTCGATTGGATTAGAGATTGAAGATGAGAGAAGAATTAACTGTGCTTTGTTTGGACTTTTTTGCCATTCTAATACTATTTCCTCAATTACAGCTCCTCTATCTGTTCCAATAAAATGAAACTCGTCAAGAACTAGAATTTTCAGATATTTACGAAGAACCTCATAACGTTTTTGTAATGCTAGAAATTTTTCATATGTACCTATTATAATATTTGCGTCTGCTATTTCTTCTTCCTTGATAACAACTCCTCCAACTGCAAGAAGAACCTTTATTCCTCTCTGTTCCACTAAATTCAGAAAATGGTTGAACTCTTGAATTGCTAGAGATTTATATGGTAAAACAAATCCAATTTTTATCCTCCTTGGTGATTGAAGAAATTTACCATAAACTGATTCAAAGTACTCGAGAATATATTGTTCTGTAATGTATGTTTTGCCAGAAGAACTTGGTGCAAGAAGAAGTACATCTTTTTGTTTTCGAAATTCTTCTAAACACTTCTTTTGAAAATCTGTTAGCGAAACCTCTCCAACTCCACTATTATCCATTATTTATCCTTTTCCTAATACTTTCGATTAGTTGCTTTACTAGATTATCTTTGCGTTTATCATTCAATTCAAACACAAAACTATCTTTCTCTTCCTTAATACTTTCAATTATCTCTCTCCTATTCTTTTGTGAGAAAGAGGAAGTGACATCATCATTCTTAGAATTAACTGAATACTCCCAGAGTAATTTTTGAGACTGTTCAAAAGGTTCTGGTAAACCTGAATTATTGAAGAATGATCTTATCTCTTCAAGATAAATATCTCTATCCAAGTTAGGAAAGAACATAGTTTTAATTTTCAATAAAGAAGCTATAGTAGTGTTTACTGCTGAAATGAAATCATCTTTAGGAAGATTGATTGTGAGTTCTAATCCTTCTAAAACCTCATCAGAAAATTCTGAATTGAGTAGATTTGTGATATTCTTATTTTCCTTTCCAATCAAGGATAATTCAGGGATTTCTGTTAAGAAAACATCACGATCAAAGTCTTTCCATTTTTCAGAATTCAGTTCATTTTCTATGACTTTTTCAATAAAACCTTCATTTTGAATAGAGTTTGAATTCTCTTCATAGTTAGCTCTTATTTGAATGGTATCTACTACAGAAAATGCTTTGAGAAATATTCTTGATACTGCTTTTTCTGGTAGTTTTTTGAGAGATGTTTTTTCTTTTAGGATGACTTCTAAAGAGTTCAAAAACTTATTTAACCTCATTGTTTCTTCTTGAAAAAAATCCTCTATTAGTTGTAAGATTTTTAATAAAGTTTCTTTTAATCCTACTAATTTTGCATTATTTTGTTCATCTGAATCTCTAATCATACTCATCTTTTTTCTTAATTTCTGAATTTTCTTCAAATCAATCTTACTTTCGAAATATTCAATATCATTGACCTTAATGTTTTCACCTTCTATGAAATCAGAAAGGATTTCTTCTTCATCGAACTCTTGTTTATCAATTTCTTTATTTTGAGCATCAATCAATGTTGTAAATTTTAGTTTCTCTAAAAACTTCTTTCCTCTTGGAGTAATTTTAGTCCAGTATTCTCCTTTTCCTTTTTTGTTAACCGTTTCATAGAATATGTAACCATACAATTCAAGTAATGAAACAGCTGTTCGCATTTTTTCTTCTTCCCATTTGGGAAAGAGTTTCACAAGAGATTCTGTGTTTATTCCTCTATTTGCCTTGGATGCCAGTTTATCCAAAATATCAATAATTATTGGAAAATACTCACTATAATCATCTAAACTAACATGAAGTTGAGTTTCATCAACACTGACGTTTTTTTCATCTTTGACTCCTTTCATCTTTCTATTGATTAGTAATGTTTCATGTCTTTCAATATCCTCTTTATAGAATTTTAGTAAGAGGGGTTTTTCATGTAAATCCTCTCTTATTAGTAGAAAATTATTCTTAGGTAGTCTTCGTACAAAATCCTGCTGATTCTTTTCCAAGCCATGAGTATCTGAAATAAGTTTTACGCATCTTGCAGATTTAAGATTTCCAATAATTCTATTATATGTCAAATCAAAAACTGGTGAAGCAAGTTGGGATGGGTATGGTGTTGAAAAGATTAATTTGAAAGGACTGTTTTCTAATTTTTTGAGAACATGAGACAATATTGTTTTTTCTATTTCTCGTGAGAAAAATAATTCTGCATCGTCAATATAGATGAGTATTTCATCTTCAATTTCTAAAAGTTGACTCAAAACTGTTAATTGAAGTAAAAATGTGTATAGGAATAGTTTCTGAATTTTGAATCCCTGAGGACTAAAATCAATTATGTAGTTATTCTTAATGAGCTGTTCTAAACCTCTTTTGTCATTTATCATAGTATTTGACGAAATACTCAAATCTTTGATATCATTAATTAAAGCTTTTATTGTTGAAAGCTGGAAATCTGTAATCACCAAACCTCCGGGTTCAATTGTAAGCATTGAGTATAAATCATCCAAAGTTACAGGTGCATCATGTCTAGGAAACAGAATATCCTCCTGTTCTTCTTGATACTCATTTACATAAAATTCTATTAGATCTCGTAGAAGTACAGAGATATCATCCCGTACGTTGGTAATTGAACGAACTATCTCAATGAAATTGGAAAGATATTGAGAAGATAACTGTTCTGAAATATACGATTCTTCAGTTACAGGTGTTAAAACATTGAATTTTAAGTTGTCACCTAAAGTTAAATATTCAAAGGATGAATTAATTCTTTCTTTAAACTCTAAATTTGATCTTGGATCAAGAACAATGAATCTTTTCTTCTGTTCTAATATTTTACATGTCATAATTTCTCTTGTTTTTTTGTCACCAGAAATTAGTAAGGGATATGACATATTCTTAGGTAAACCTACTGGAGTTTCCACCTCAGATAATCCCAATAAAGAATCATCATCCGATTCTATTCCAGTTGGAAAAGAGAAATAGCTATCTGGTCTTTTATCAACTGCAGGACCAGGAAGAAAGGATTTTTGAAATTCTTCATTCTTTTGAATTACTGAATATTCTTTTGTCAAATCACTAAAAATATTCTTGTGTGTTGATAGGAAATTTTTATGATTAAGAGAGTTATACAATACTAATTCTTTCAAAGTTTCTCCCAGAAGACGTCCTATTTTCCCTAATCCTTCTAGCTTTGGTTTTAGTTCATTTTGCATTCGAAGAACGAAATCATCAACTATATCTTCTATCGAATGAAAAGTCTTAGTAAGATCATATTCATTCCAGACTTTGAGAACAAAAAAAGACAAGGCAACATTAATCAAACCTTCTTCCTCTTCAAAAAGTTCATCTATTAAAGAAGAAGAGTTTTTTTCTTTGGTTTTTAAACTTGAACCATTTCCTTTTTTTCTTACATTTGCAGGAATAAACATTCGATGTAAAGATGTATTGAGAAGTTTTACTTCATTAAGAACTGAAAATAGAGGGTCCTTTCTCTTTTGTTCTTCTGCTTGATATCTGTATCTTCTATATTGATTTTCTTCTCCTTCTTTTGTAACCTTGAAAGGTTTAATTATAAAGGCTGCATAGATAGTAATTTTATTTTCAGAACGAACAAGATAAATGGATTTCTTTGACCCAATAAATTTTAGTAATTTGTTTTTACTTTGCATGTTTAACATTTTTCTTCATCTCCTTCTCTATTCTTTTGAAGAGTCTAGCTTTCACAAAAGCCTGGACTCGAGGATAGATCTTTCGATTTAGAGGTTCTAAAGATATGTTAAAATCTCCATTATGGGATTTTTCTATAATTCCTATCCCTTGTTCCTTACTCCAGTTATATTGATCTTCTCTGAAGGATGAATTATCCCTAGGACATAAAACATAAAGATGATTGCAGAAAGGAAGATAAATTTGAGGGTGTTGTAGAAATAAACCATTCTCGGCTTCTACAAAAATTATAATATCGTCTTTCTTATCATAAGCTGCAAGATCAATTCTTACATATTCTCTTCCTTCTAAATAGTTATCATAATAAATCTGATGAATAATAGGAATAGTTAATTCTTTCACAACTTGCATCCCTTCTTCCTCCCAATTTTTAGCAAGTTCATTAACAAGTCTATTTTCAATACTGTAAACCATGTCTTTCAACAATCTAATGCTTAATTTTGTTTATATACTTGGAGAATACCAATCAATTCTGAAAGTAAATATTGATATGAAGATTCTTTACTCCTGAATTGTCTATGAAATAAGGTAAAATCATTTCATCATTTAGAATTAATTCCGAATTTATACCATCTTTCTCTAATAGCAAAGTCATATCACAAAAAGATTCAACAAGATCTTCTGCTGGTGCTGAATCTTTGAATGAAAAACCATTAAGTAATAACGATTTACATTTTTTCTCATCACAAATTAAGTAGAGCGTTTCAAGTATTTGTCTAAGTTTTTCTCGATTTTCTTCTTTGTGTACCTCTCCTCTAACGTAATCAGTTAAATGGTCTATAACAATGAGTCCAATTTCGCTAGCATCTAGCTTTTTTATTTTCTCAAGTTGAGTTACTAACTCATCTAAACTTTGAATTTGAATAGGAAAGAAACATTGTTTGATATCTCCCTGATCTTTCCATCTTTCATCAACTATCATTTGTTTTATTCTTTTTATTAAAGCTGTATAATGGCTTGTAACGATATAGTATGTCTTTCTGGGAAGGATTTCAATAGCTGATTGTAATGCAAAAGTAGTTTTTCCAGAAGAAGGAGCTCCATAAAGATGAACTAGCTTAATTTCCTTTTTAATATCCACAAAGGATTCACTCTCTTCATCATTTTCTGATGTTTCTGAAAGTATTTCCAGCTCTTCTATAATAACATTCTCAATCTCGTTGTGAAATGTGGGTTTTGGAATTTCTTTCTTCTTGATGAAATGTTCAAGTTTTGTAATCAAAGGTTTTTCTTCAACTTTGACATCATTTCTTGGTTTAGATTTTACATCAATGATTTCATCTGGTGTTGAATATCGAACACTTGGAAAAGGAAGTTTTATCTCATGTTTTTCAATTTCAGCGATTGATTCTCTTTGTTCTTTAACATCAGAATTATTTCCCAAAAGGATCAACCTCTTGTATTTTCACTTTCTTTGTTTTCATCATCTTTTCACCAGTAGCATCACCTTTGTGATGATAAAGAGGGATTAGCAATGCTAAAATAAAAACTCCTTGAGCCAAAGTTTCATTACCAACGAAGAAATGAATTATGAAATATAGAGGGAGTGATAGGAAAACTACTTTGGCAAACCACTTGAAAATTGATTTAATATTCACCTGAAGAAGTTCTTCTGATTCCTTTAGATTTGGTGCACTCATTAATACAATAGCAAAAGCTAGAATAAAGAGTATAATACTAATCCAGATGGATCCTATGTTGTATAGATAATTAGCCCAATAGAAGATAAAAGCTGAAAAGTATGTGAGTATCAATAAGGGTCCAGTCACATTGCTTGTTACTCTACAATCAAAATCTACAACTTCTTCAGTAACAAATTCAGATTTTTCGAAATCAGTTTCGATAACACGAACACCATATATCCAATAGAACAGTCTCTTTACAGGAAAACGGATGAGGTTTCCCAAAAAACTAACGATTTCGAATATTTTTCCAGGAAGGAAGGATAATATCCATCTAAGGAAAAGTGATATTAACCAGAATTTCAGATAAAATTCAATAATTTCAAGAAAGAAAATATCTTCAATCATTTAATTCACTCCCATTGATTTTTTTCTCTGTTTCCTCTTTTGAAGGAGGTAATGGTATAGTAGAAAGAGAAGATCCGTTGTTGTTTTCCACTTTAGTTGTATTTTTGTTATTCTTCGTTTTACTATTGAGAAAATCCTTCAATTCCTGTTTGATATTTTCAGGAATTGATACAGAAACATACTCTTCTGATAACCTTTCTGAGAAATTGTCAATATCAGAAGAAGAAGGTAATTCTATGTCTAGAAATTCAATGATTTTAAGCAGATAGGAATAAGATGCAAAGAAGAATGGAATGTCCCTCTTATCACAGAAAAGATGAACTGATTTTAAGAGTGTATTAGTTTTGATAGAATAAGTTTGTTCCAACAACTCTTCTATGGCTTTCTTATAATAACCTTTGGCAGTATTTATGAAACTCTCAAGAGAAAAATCTAACTCTTTAAGCAAAATCTCTTTTACCATAGATTTACGAAGAATCTTATCCTCATCAAATTCAGAATCTTGATTGAGATTTACTATAACCTCCTCAATCTCTTCAGATTTTTTTTCAATTTGTTTCTCTTGAGAAATGTTTTGACTATAATTTTGAGATTGAGACTCAATCTCTGAAACTTTTCTTTCAACTACAATATTCTTAGTAATAATTACTCTTTGAAATGAAGGAAATAATTCCTTTAGAACTTCTTTGTTTAATCTCTCAAAATCTATAATTTTTTCTCTCTGCAGTTCCATAACAAGATCAAGAGATTCGTTGAAAAATTTCTCATTCAGAATCTTAAATGAACTACCTACTGAATCTAATTTACAATTTATACTATCTCCTCTCATAATAATGATTTCATAGCGAGGTGTATCTACAATACTACAATGGAATTTTAGACTTATTTTTTGAAGAGAAGCATTAGATAACGAACTGAAAATAGGTGCAGTAGTGGATATAGATCCAACTTTGAGAACAATTAAAGGAGTTAATTTTATTCTGTTCTTCATTCTCTTTGCTAATACAATCCCTCCTTTGTCGTAAAGATCACCTAGGATTATTGTGTTTTGAGTAATTGAAAAATCATAATCTTCATCAATATCTTCATCTTCTGCTATGTTTCTTCCTACGAATTTTTTTCCTACATAATTAGCCATTTCAACTGAAATTATAGCACCTACGATTGCTATTATAAATAAGCTCCACCTTGCAATTGGATTCCAGGCTAAAAGTAGGAGAACAAAGAAGAAAATCCAGAAAAATAAAGCAATCAATATCTGAATTCTCCAAGAAAACTCTCCTTTAGTGCTTAGTGTTTTCTTGATGCTTTCTTTTTGAGAATTAGTGAAATTTTTCACTTTAGATAATATGGTGGATGTAAATGCCATCTTCAATTAATCATTCTTGAATTTGTATTTAAAGTCGTGAACATTAAGGAGAATCCTGAGAAAGTTGAGCAATTTCGAGAATGAACTCATCATTTTCTGTTTGATGTTTCTTTTTTACTTTGTGTCCACGATATATTCTTAGAATAATTCCCATTAATAACCAACAATCAAATAAAACGAATAATCCTATAGCAATGTTTTTTGGTGTTTTGAAAAATGGGATATCTGTCAATTCTGAACCTGGATTTGACACAGGATTCTCATTAGTTTTCTTAATAGTATAACTCAGATTTTGAATTATAACAATTGAATCATGCCCCATAGCTGTTATAACCAAATCGATTTCATTATAACCCTCACTAAAGGAAATTGAATCTGAAATAATGATGTCACCTTGAGAATGGAAAGTCTCAGAAAGAACGCTGAAATCGTTGACTAGAAGACTAACAGACATACTTTGAAAATCCACACCTGAAAATGAAAAATTCATTGTTAAATCTACTTTGTATAACTTTGAATTATCCTCTATATACACAACATCATAATATCTCTTCATTTCAGATCCTAAAGAATAAATTGTAATCTCCTCAAAATCATCAAACAATTTTTGATATTGTTGCGCCTGTAAATGCTCTATTGTAGTTATAGAAATTGAACTGCTATTATAGATGTAAATTGTTCCAGAACCAGATGAAGTTGCTTCCAGATGTATAGATAAATCTTCTTGATAATTTGTTGTATAAGTCTCAATTTCTAAAACTTGTTTATATTCATTCTGTTTGCTTGCTGAGATTGTTCCAGAAGAAACTATCTCGGATCCTAAGATTATTTTAAAATCAATTCCTGTGAAAATGACTGTTCCTTCAAAACTGCAGATAATGGACATATTTAGAATTAAATCATCTTCAACAGAAACAGGTTTGAAACTGTTTAGATTAACTGTTTCATCAATCCCATTGCTCCATTCTATTGAATAAAAAATATCGTGACTATCTTCCTTTACTAGTTCACCTGATGCTTTAATGTTTAATATAGAAATTATATCCGAAGAATATTCAACGTGAAAGATAATTTCTAACTCATTCAATCCTTGTTCAAGAATTAGAAATGTTTCAAGATTATTGAAATCATCCCTAATAAAAGTTAGAGAATCCTGTTCTATAGAATTAACTATAAATTTAACTCGATTATTAAAAGATTGAAAATTCTCTGCTAAGAATGTTAATGAAATTGATAAGAAATCTGTATCATTGAGTGTATTGTTAATCAATGTAAAAACACTGAATTCTTTATATCCAAACAATTCTCCTTCAAACGATATATTACTTGGAACAATGATTAGTTCTTTATTAGTTTCATCTAAAGATACAAGAGGTAGATTATAGATTGATGTATCTTCAAGGATTGTTATAGTTCCATTTTCTCCACTGGAAGCTTGAGCTTGGAATGTTATTGTAATGTTTAAATCTACACTTTTTTCCTCTTCTATAACAAATCCTTTGCATAGTTCATATATATTCGAATCTTGGTAAATTCTTTCAATAACAAAGGAAACTTGTGTGAAATTAAAATCAAAGATTATTGATATCCCGGATTTTGTTGATTGATCTCCATCAACTTTGAATATCAATTCTAACTCATTAAAAAATGATAAAGAAACGTTTGTAAGGGAAAGTTGAAAGGTGCTTTCTTGAGTAGTTTCATTATACTCATACATTAGATTTACACCCAATGTACTAGAAAGCACCCCTCTTGTGTGTTTGTGTGATGAGTTAGTCACATTGAGCAAATCAGTGCTTGAATCCACAATTTGAGTGTGTTCAAGTGTGATGCAACTAATCATAATTAATATGACTAGATATGATGTGGATTTGTAAGCCATGTCTTGCTCAGTATTAGATTCTTGAAAACTATATTTAAAGTCGCAGAGCTAGAACTGAAAGTTTTTGTCGAAACTTTTAAGGTTTCTAGTATAATTTTAAAGAAATTAAACTAGGTTTAAATAAGATGGAATCCAAAATTAATGTATGTCTGAGAAAGAGGATAAAAATGATTTTCTCCCTTCAGAAAAAGTTGAAGAAATGAACAGCTCTAAAGTTGTTATTCCTGAGAGTAATATAATAGAAGAAATTCCACCTCGAAACAATGAAGAAAACAAGAAAATAACTATAGTATATTTTGTTATGGAAATTATTTTTGCAGCTTTAGCTCTATTCTTTGTAATAAGCACAGTTGCTGGTTTATATCTAGATATTATTGCATTTATAATGGGATTCTTAATTTTGAGCTTTGGATTAGTCACAACATATTTGTTCATTTTCAAATTGTCAGTAAACAAAAGACTCACAGCCTTTATTGTAAGATTTATCTTGATCGCTGTAGTTTTACCAATACTTATAATTGGTATAGAAGAAGGACCTTACAATTTCTATGAGACAGTGTTTAATGTACCTTTCTTCTTGATTATTTATTCTCTCTGGTCTCAATTCCTACTCAAGATTTTCTTATTATTTGTTAAGAAACCTATTAAGGATAGTCTTTTCCGAAAAGCTATTGCAGGAAGTCCATCAGAACTAGAATGGCGTAAATATGATGCAATCTCTGGATTGTTAGCAATAATAACTGGAATTTTCGCATTAGATTTCTTCTGGGTAATTTATCATGTTTTCATAAGGAAAGCTCTAATGGAAAAAGCAAAACGTAGATTATTAGTAGAGAGTCTGGAATTCGATGAAGAAATAAATCTTACACCAGTATCCCTTGAATTGGGTTTGACATTAGAAGAAGTGATTTTCATTCTTAAACAGATGTCTCTTAAAAGAGAACTAACATTAGAATTTACTAGATATGGAGCAATTCTAAAAGAAATAAGAAAACCCAAATGGTTTACTAGTGTAATGAAAGAGAAATATGACACCTTTGTAAGATTGCAAAAATTATCCAAAATAGAACTTAAAGCGCTTAGATTTTTTGATTTAGCAGAAAGAGGTAGAATACTTGCTACTGATTTCAAGAAAGCTATGGGAATCAAAGAAGATTTTCTAATAGATGATCTTATACTAATACTCCCTCACAAGGTTATTGATATAAGAAAAGTTGCATTCTCAAAAAAGAGATGGATATCTTTTAATCTAGAGCAGATTTTGCTTAGGAAGGAAAGAATCATCAAAGCTTTTGTTGAAAACAGTTCAAAAATATTTGAATAATCATCTCTTTCTATTTTTTCTTCATAAAAATTTCAAATATAGGGTGTTTTTGCCGATATAACATAGGTTTTTATTGGGAATTATAGAAAAATATTCATGAAGCGAAAAATAAGCTTAATTTTTGTACTTTTCGTACTAATTTTTTCAAGTCTTTTATCAGGAGTCTCAATTTCTGATGCTAAAGAAAATCCAATAGATTATCAAATAACAAAGAATAACGGACCGCCTAGCAGCGCATTTGAACATATCTTTGGTCCTCCAGGTCATTATGCGCTTGCTATAAGTGAAGAAGATAATCTCATTTTTACTAACGCACATGAAGGAATAGCAATCATACCAAGAGATGATCTATCTAACCAAACTATTTATACAGAAGAAATTGGTTTACAGGATGTTACTGTTTATAATCTAGAAGTAGATTCTGATCTTAAACTACTTTATATTGGTTATATTACAGGTATTGATGTTCTTAATTACAGCCAATTCCCCTTCCAAGCTGAACCTGTTATAGAATCAGTTATGACAAATTTAGATTTTGGTGATTTTATAGAAGTTGATCCTGTAACTCACTATGTATGGATTGTTACTACTTCTGATGGACTTCAAGTATATGACCCTATTAATGATAGAATGGTCGATGTAAGTGGTTATACTCTTCCAGATCCATTAGCTGCAACTATGTTAACAGTTGATGTTAATTCAACTATCAATCGTGTTTTTGTTGGTACAAAGACTCTAGGAATGTTTTACATAGATACTTTAGCTAATACAACTCATTATGTTAACACCACTATAGGATTACCCTATGATTTTGTTAGAGTAGTTGATGCGTGCCCTGAAGTTGATAAAATCTTCATTAGTACTTTTCATGCAGGTACTTCAGTTAGTGGAGGATTATCAGTATTCTTTCTAAG
>JAEOTE010000082.1 GCA_016839945.1 Candidatus Heimdallarchaeota archaeon
AAGAAGAACTATCTAAACTAAGCTACCAAATACTACCATCTATTTGGAAGTTTACTTTTGAATCAACCACATACTATCATGATGTAAAAAATACTAATTGCTATATAATAGGAGATAAAATAAAATATATAATTGATCCTGGAAGTGAAAGAGAAGAAGAACTTACATCTCTAATATCAATGATTTATGAATCTCCTGATCAATATGAAGGTATTCTTATTACCGATTATCACAAATATAGCTGTAACAGAGCTAATTTTTTAAAAAACAAGTTCAACATTCCTATCTTCTCATCTCAAGAAACTTCAAACCTTCTAAAAAACCAAGGCATCGAAACTAATTCAATTTTGCATGATAATGATCAACTTCCTTTAAGCGATAAGAGAAATGAAGAGGAGAAAGAAGACTGGCACTTAAGAGTAATAGAAGTTCCAGGTCACACAAAAGGTTCCCTTGCATTCTATGATTCAAGAGGAATATTATTTGTTGGTGATACAATTCTTAAGGATCATTTTACTGTTATAGATCCAGAACAAGGCTCCATTTCTGATTTAGTCGCAAGTTTAAGGAAGTTAAAAAAATATCCAGTTAAATTCTGTGTAGCTAATCAAGGAGAAATTATTTTAAATCTTAAGAGAAGAGCTTTGATAAATATCTATTTTAGAAAAAGACTTCTCAAAAGAATTTATGAATCTATGAAAAAAGGAAATGAAACAGCTGATGATATAGTCAAAGATTTTATACCTTTACTTCCTGAAGAACTGCAATCAGTTGCGAAATGGGGTGTAACAAACTTTCTAAAAATGTTAGAAGAAAAAGAATCTGTTGTAAAAAGAGGAGAAAATTACATTTTGAAGAAAAAAATTAAACTATAGTTTCTTTTCCCTTAACAAAATTTCACCAAAAATTATATGTAACCTATTTCTTTCTAACGCATAATGAGCTTAATTGTGGTCAAAAAAAGTTGCATTTCAACTAAATGTCAACATGAATGTGTTAGTGTATGTCCTCAAAACAAGAAAGAGAAAATTGCGATAAAAATAGAAAACAAATATGCTAAAGTGATCGCTAATAATTGTATTAGTTGTCTTCAATGTGTATACGCTTGTCCATTTGAAGCTATTGAGGTTAAAATAACTGATAAGAAAAAACTAACTCCCAAGGTTTTGATGAGAGAAACTCCTAAGAAAATAGCACGACAAGAGAAGAAGGTTTTCGAAATTAATGAAGATGTATATGAACGATTCAATGAGAAATATACTATTTTCAGTAGACGAATGTGGGATGAAGAATATGAAGGATATAAGAAACCCATTTTCGGTAAAGCAAAAGATAGAATTGTTTTGAAATTAGATGGTTACTCTGAAATTGAATTAGCAGCTGTAGATGCTGCTTGGTCTATTGAAAATATGGTGAGTATGCATGAATTTCATAATGAAAGGAAGAAAACGTTAGATGAAGTAGACTTAGCGAAAATTGGCAAACCTTCAGACGCAGGAGCATCTTTCAGGACAGGACAAAAAGCTAAGACTAATGTAAAACAAGTAAATTACGATGTTCAAGAACCTCAGAAATATGATGTTACAGATCCTAAAGAGATGTCCAAATGGTTGAAAAAAATCTCCAAGTTCTATGGAGCAAGTTTAACTGGTGTAGCTAAATTTGATCCAAAATGGATCTATACAAATGATAGAATGGATAGACCTTATGTCATTCCTGAAAAAATAAAGAATGTAATCGTTATTGCTGTTGAAATGGACTTAAGTGCAATAAATACTTCACCTAAGTGGCCCGGAGGAATTGCTACAGGACTTGGTTATTCTAAGATGGCTTTTGTTAGAACATTAGTTTCAAGTTTTATTAGAAATCTAGGTTACGAAGCTATACCAGCTGGAAATGCTCTAGCAATATCCGTACCAATAGCTGTTGAAGCTGGTCTAGGTGGATACGGAAGACATGGGTTGTTAATAACTAAAGAATACGGACCAAGAGTAAGAGTAGCAAAAATACTCACAGATATGCCATTAGAAGCAGATAAACCAAGTTACAGATTCGCTAAATCTGTTGAGAAGTTCTGTGAAACTTGTATGACTTGCGCAGAGAAATGTCCAAGTGCTTCGATACCCTTTGATAAAAAACAATCCTACAAAACACATAGTATTAGTAACAATCCTGGAGTGAAAAAATGGTACATTAATGTGGACACATGCTATTTATTTTGGCTAGAAAACGGTGGAGATTGTAGCACATGTATATCAGACTGTGAATATAATCACAAGCCAACTTGGTGGCACAAAATGGCAAATTGGATTGTTATGAACTTTCCAATATTCAATCCTTTATGGCCTTATGTTGGTAAAATTTTAGGTTTCGGAGGAAACAAATCTGCTAAGAAATTCTGGAAGAAAATTAAAGTATAAAGAACTTTCTTTTATATTTTTTCCATTAGAGAAGCTTCAATTGTCATTCCTGGACCAAAGGAGGTTGTAAAAGTTAATCCTTTTTTCTCTTCGTCTTTAAGGATATGTTCAAGCACGAACATTATTGTTGCTGAGCTCATATTACCAAATTCTCTCATAATATGATAAGATGCATCAAGATCTTCTGGAGTTAAACCTAATGCTTCTGCAGATTTTGTCAGTATAGACTTCCCCCCTGGATGAATAGCCCATATTTTAATGTCATCTTTTGTTTTTTTAGCTTCTTTTACAAGTTCCTCCAAAATACCTGCAATGTTTGCTTTGACAACCCTAGGAACATTGAGAGTAAGTTTCATTCCAAATCCTGTATCTCCTATATTCCAAGCCATATCCTCTTCTGTGCCTGGAACGATATCGGTTGCAAAATCATGTAAGATATATTTGCTTCCTTTGGTGTCATTCTTGACACTAGACACTAAAGCTGCTGAGATACCATCTGCAAAAATAGCATTAGCTATAACTTGATCTGTTTCCCATACCTGTTGTAAATGAACTGAACATAGCTCAACATTAACTATTAAAACACGTGCTTCAGGATTAGAGAGACAAAGGTCTT
>JAEOTE010000083.1 GCA_016839945.1 Candidatus Heimdallarchaeota archaeon
CATAAATACATCTGCAATTGTTGTACTTGTTGTTGTGGAATACTTCGTGCTGTTACTGAATGGGACAAACCCAGAGCTATGGTTAAATCAGATTATGAAATCTTAGTGGATGAAGAATCATGCATGGGTTGTGGGAAATGCATTGATCGTTGTCAATTCAGTGCACTGGAAATAATGGATGGAAGATGTATTGTTAATGACAAATGTATTGGGTGCGGAGTTTGTGCACTTGTTTGCCCTGAGGAAGCATTAAGTTTGATTCATAGAGATTCTTCAGAGATAGAAGAACCTCCAAAGAATTTTCTCAAATGGATGTTGAAAAGAGCATTTACTAGAAGAGTTAACATATTTAAATTAATGTGAGTAGTTATATTCAATTACTAGAAAAAAAGATATGTAAAACCCCCTGTTTTTTGTTTTGGAAGTAGCATCATATATAAACTTTGGAATAAGATTTTTATTGTTCTAATTGCTATTTCTATTTTGGTAAACAAATAGGTGAATAAAATGAAAATACAAACTAAAACTGTCATTTTATTATTTCTTATGATTTCTACACTACTATTTCTTACATCAACTGGTGTTTTAGAAACAAGTGGTCAAAATCCAGAACCTGTTATCTATATTACTTTTCTAACACCCCAAACAAATCCAGAACGTATGCAATGGGCAGATTTAATTGAACAAGAAATTGCTAAAATAGGTATAAATGTCTCCTATGAAGAACTAGCTTGGTGGTCTGACATTGCTCCCCGAACCTGGGATTATCCGTATATTTACTATGATTATATCCCAACTTATAATGAAGGGGGATTTGATGTACTTTTTATTGGTTGGCCTTGGGAGTTAGACTGGGATCCAACTGGATGGTATGAAACTTCAAGTAGACCTCCTCATGGTGAAAACTATTATCAATATTTTAATACAACATATAATGAGCTATATAATAATTATAAAAATGAATTTAATTACACAATAAGAACACCTTACGCTCATCAAATGCAAGCAATATTACATGAAGATTTACCAGCAATTGGTATACTTTATTCTGGAGCACTTTATGGTTTTAGAAATTCCCTTAGTGGAATTGACGATATTCTATTATATAATGTTGAACACCGTACAGAAGCTTGGGATGATTCTGATGATCATAAAATAAACATAGGAATCCCATTTAATCTTCAAGGATTTCACACCTTTCAGGCTGACAATTACATTGATTTGACATGGATGCGACCAGTTTATGGAGGATTATTCCAAAGAGGACAAACTCATCACAAATGGGAACCTGTGATTGCGAAAAACTATACAATTACTCCAATGGCTTATCATGGAGAAATAAACATAACTGTTTTTCTTGATCCTAATGCTAAATTCAGTGATGGTAATTATGTTCTTCCAGAAGATGTGATGTATACATATGAACTCCACATGGATACATTTGTAGCTTCAAATTATCGTGAACCAATAACAGATTGGCTTGGAACTACTGGTAATATGCATATCAAAAACAATGTTCCTGGTGGACAAATTAATTTTATAGTGGAAAACACAACTCAATATCCATTAAGTTTTCTAAGATTTGGAATAATTGATAAAAGTGAAGTGGAACCGTTAGTTTTAACTCAGGGATATAGTGTTTTTGGAGATTCCCCTGGAACTGGAAATGCTGGTTGGTCACTTGTCAAATCTTGTGGTCCTTTCAAGGTTTATGATGGTGGTACTCCTTCTGATGGTTATGATTATGTTTCCAGCATTGTCAATTTGGTTCCAAATGCTTTTTGGAATAATAACACTGTTTCAGGTGGTCAGCAACCATTTCTTACTAATCTTAATATCACATTCATAGGAAATCCAAGTACTGCTTTTGCTGAATTGCTTCTTGGAAACATTGATATTATGGATTATGCATACGATTTAGATCCAGTAATCTTTGAAGGTCATGCAGATATTGCAGGAGTTGTAACAAAAACACCTGTGCATCAAGAGCTTTCAATCAATATGAAACATCCAATCCTTGGAACAGGGGAATTAACACCTCTAGGTACTGCAGAAGCAGCTAAGAAAATAAGACAAGCTATAAGTCATGCAATTCCTAGACAAACAATAATTGATGATATACTTAATGGAACTGCCTTTCCTGGAATTATATCTGTACCAGATTGTGTTATAGAGTTTAATGATGCTCTTCAGCCTTATTCATATGATATCTCTCTAGCCCTACATTTGATGGAACAAGCAGGATATATACATGTAATCTCAGAATACAACGAATTCAGTATAATTCTCATTGTGGTTTTTGGAGTTGTTTCAATATATTCTATAAGAAGAATCAAGAAATAATTTTCTTTCTTTTCCTTTTTTTACAATCTAAGCTCCGATTATTTAAAAGGCCATTTCTCAAGCAGCTTCAGATTTTCTTCCAATTTTGCATCTTTGAGAATTTTGATTACTTCTGATTCCATAAGCTTTCTTGGTATCTCTTTCATACTACTTATTTTTTCTATTAAAACTAAAGCATAAGCTAGTGATAATTTAGCATCAACTTTGCTTATTTTGTCAAAAGTATCTGCAGTTGTGTGCCCCCAACCTCTTCCTACTCTGGGATCTGGTTTCTCACCATAGACACACATATTAGGAATTCCTTTGCACATGAAAGGATAATTATCACTTGCAGTGATAATATCTTTTGCAATTATTGGTTCATATAACAACTCATCTTTAATCGCTTTGATAGAGTTGAAAAGATCTTCATATCCACTACATGTAATTTTTTTTGGAATATGCCCAACTAATCCATCAAAATTGATCATTGCTACAACGTTGGAAAGGTCGACTTTATTTGCATAAATAGTAGATCCAACTACACCAAATTCTTCAACAGCAAATGCAATAAAACGAAGCGTTCTATAGGGTTTGACATTGAATTCCTTAAACAATCTAGTTAATTCTAAGATTACAGCAATTGATGCTGCATTATCTGTAGCACCTTGAGCTATATCATGTCCATCATAATGGCCACCAATAACTATAACTTCATCTTCAATTTCTCCTGGTATATCCCAAATAATATGCTTTGATGTTGTTATTTCGGATTTATTATTCACATTTATTCTACAATCCAATTCTTTCTTTCGTGATAATTTCTCTTTGATATACTCATATGATTCTTTTGAAATTCCTATTGCTGGTATCTCACCTATTCTGTTTGACCTTACAGACCCAGTTGGAAAAAGTTGTCCTGGGTTATGATTTGCAAAAACAAAAGCTGAAGCACCAAAATCATAAGCATTTGCGTACTTTATTCTTCTGTGAAGCCAACCTTCCTCTGTATCTCCTGAATGAACCATTACAATGTTCCCTGGAATCTCATTCTTTATTCTATTAAGTTCTGTTTCTGATCCACCATTTCCATTAATTATAGACCCACTTAACCCTTCGAATGATGTTGAAGGAGCTAAAACAAGTGAAATAGCTGGAAATTCTTGTTTTTCATTATCAATAATGAGAAATTTACATGCTCCTCTTTCCCATCCTTGATATTCAAATTCATATTCATCAAACTCTACACCTAGATTTGAGAGAAAACTAGTCATGTATTCCTGAGCTTCTTTTTCACTTTCAGAGCCAGAAAAACGACTTCCTAATAAACAAAGATCTTTAATTCTGTCAATAATGGAATTTTCAGAAAAAATTCTTCCTAGAATTTTCTCTGTTTCTAATGATAAACTACCCATAATAAGAAGAAATCTCAAGATAATTTTAATTTTGTCCCATGGTCATGAAAAACTGTAATTGCTCTCTTATGAACGCTTCATCTGCTCCACCAATGATTCTTTGATTGTTAGGTAAAATAATTGTAGGGATAGCAACAATGTCAAATTCCTCTGCTTTACTAACATCATCAGCAATATTGATTACTTCTAATTCCAAGTGACTAGCTTCTGAAATAATGTGCTTTAATACTCCTTCGATGTATGGACACCAGCTACATGTTGGTGAAGTAAAGAACATTATTTTTAATTCCATTTTATCTACCTATCCAATAATATCAATTAGTGGTAACTTATCATTGAATTTCACAATCTTTGGTAAGAATGTAGCTCCAGTTGAACTTTTTACACATTCAATGTAATGATTATAATCTACTCTTGAAAATCTGATTATAATATCAGCTGTTGTTCTTAATCTTGCAAGAATTTCTCTACTTATTGCATTGAAATTAAGGAAGGAATATGCAATTGAACCTCTTTCTTTGACATTGAATGATTGTAATGCAAAGTATCTTAAGAAATCTGATTCAGTTAAAATATTAGCATCATCAGTTAAATCTCCATACAACACAACACTTTGTTTTCCTTTTCTAAAAGCTTCCATCAGTTCTACTGTAACAGAAATCATATCATCTGTAGTCATCAGTTGACTCATTTCTCTAGCTTCTACAGCTGTAACTGAGCGATTATACTTATCGATGAAGACTACATTTCCTTCATTAAGGTGAGGTAGAATATCTTTCTCAGCTCTCTTGAATTCTTCAACTATACGTGCAGAATGCATATGTACATTGGAATGAATGATTACACCTTTTCCTTCCTCTAAATGATGATTCAATGTTGTCAAGAAGAGAGGAAAATAATTTGTCTCACCATCTATCTCAATAAGCACTACGCTTCCTTTTGGAATACCTCCTCCCAATAATTCATCAAGTCTTAAGATTCCTGTAGTTTCTTCTCTAATTAGCGAAATTGGAGGTTGTTCAGACCTGAAGATTGTTATTCCTTCTTTGCTTATAATAAATCTATTTTCAAAATGAGTAGGTTGAGCTGAACGTAATTTCGGCACTGATATTCGTTTAATTAACTGATTATTTTTCAATTCTGATCTTATTTTGATTACACCATCAACAAGAAATTCCTCCAATGTTGCATATTCTTCAGTAACTTGAGATTCAGCTGTAAGGATTAAAGTACAACCTTCATTGGTTATCTCTCTAATGAAGTCAATAAAGCTGCTTCTTGCTGTTTTCTCATATTGGAATTCGGCAAAGAAAGCTGAAATAGAATCAAAAACAACAAGTTTAGCACCAATATCCTGTATTTTCTTCTTTACTCTAGCAATAATACCAGATAAATCAAATTTATCTGTCTGAACTAAACTTGTTCCAGCAGGTTTGAGTGACATTTTCTCAACAAGTAGAGTTTTATCTATATATGGTTTGAAATTCATTCCAAAGGACTCTACATAATCCACTAGTTTATCTGGATCAACTTCTGTTGATATAAACAAAACTGGGATTTCTTGTTTTAAAGCACCCATAGTTATAAAGAGTGAAAGAACTGTTTTTCCTGCTCCTGCTGTGCCTTTAATTGCATAACAAAAACCAGGACGTAATCCACCATCAATCATATTATCTAATTCTTCAATTCCAGTGGAAATAGTCATATTCCTCATTAAGTAATACTAATTTCTTGTATAAAATTATATCTTAAGTATCAAACCAAAAACTGAATCTATTTATATCATAGTTATCGTTTTAAATTCAATGGCTCCAAAATACACAGCACAACTTGTTGGTACAAGAATAATAGTGTGGGATATAGATCAGAGTATGGAGCTATATTCTTCTGGTTTTTTTGGAAAACCAATAGGAGTTAGAAAACCTCAACTAGGGGATCAATTCAGAGATCCTTCAGAACTTTCTTATTTTGAAGCTGTTTATCTATTTGAAAATAAGAAACTAAGAATATTAGATGAAGATGGAAAAAAAATATCGAAAAAAGCTTTTCTTGAGAGATGTCATGAACAGTATATGAATTTTGATAATAAAATGGGCGTATATAAATTCTTGAGAAACCTTGGGTATATAGTTAGACCTGGTTTGAAATTTGGTGTAGATTTTGCTGTGTATATTAAAGGTCCTGGACTTGAGCATTCACCATACATGGTTCAAATCATAGAAAAAGAAGGAAAGATTGACCCTATTGAATTAGTTAGGGCAGGAAGGTTAGCAACAACAGTTAAGAAAAATTTTGTTATAGCTTCTAAGATTAAGAACAAATTACATTTCTTTGTTTTTAACAGATACAAACCTTGATCACTTTTTGGAGTTTTTTCTAGACGCTGTTTTGTCTTGTTTACTTGGAGATTACCACAAAATTAAATAAAAGATATGCAATCCTTTATCTGTCATAAATGAGTTCTCAAATGAGTTGGCAAGTTGATGTCTTAGAATTCGCACAGAAGTGTGTATACTGTGGTTATTGTTCAGTTTGTCCAACATACAAAGAGCTCAAATGGGAAAACTACCATCCAAGAGGTATTATAGACCAAATAAAACTCTATTTTACGGAGGGAACAAAAGATGATTTGCAGAAAGATGTATCCAAATCTCTTTTTGAAGCTATTTTCGCTTGTACTATGTGTAAAGCTTGTGAAAATATCTGTATAGTTGACTTACCTCTTTTGAAAATTTGGGAACAAGTCCGACAAGAAGCATTTAAACGAGGAAGATGGAACCCTCAACTACTTTCTCTGTATAATAAAGCCAAAGATACTCACAATATTTATGGTCTCCCTGCTGAAGAAAGGCTTTCTTGGGCTGGTATGGTAGGAATGAATTTGGCTAGAAGAACACTAAAAAAAGCTCCTCTTGCTTACTTTGTAGGGTGTCAAGCTTCTTATTCAGGTAAAATGATAGATATTCCTGCAAGTGTTGTTACAATCTTAAGAAAATCGAAAGTTCCTTTTACAGTATTAGGAAATGAAGAGTGGTGTTGTGGTTCTCCTATATTCTTAGCAGGTGGTTATTCTGTTGGAAAAACTTTTGCTAAACACAATCTTGAACAATTAAAGAAACTAGGAGTAAAAAGAATAGTTACAGCTTGTTCTGGATGTTACAGAGCATTCAAGGTTGTTTATCCACGAATTTTGGGAGAGAAGTGGGACATAGAGGTTCTCCATATAACAGAACTTACAAAAGAATTATTAGAAAACAAGAAATTAAAGATAAAAAACAAAATAAGTGAAAAAATTACTTTCAAAGATCCTTGTGAATTAGTTAGACATTGTGGTTTAAGTGAGCCCTTAAGAGATGTGATAGAAAAAATTCCAAATGTAAGATTTGAAGAATTACCATCTAACCGAGATGATGCTTTGTGTTGTGGAGGAGGAGGGTTACTGAAACTCAATAACGCAGAACTAGTTAAGGAAGTTAATGATAGACTTATGACTGAAATAGAATTCACAGAAGCAGATATCGTTACAAATGGTTGTCCTACTTGCCTTGATACTATTCAATATGGTGCAAAACAACGGGGATTAGAGATTGAAGTAATAGATGTCTCTGAGCTTATAAAAAGACTTGTGGAGGATAAAAAATGACATTGAGAAAGAAAGCTCGGAATAAGTTTGTTAAGCATCTAGGCAAGCAATTTAGAGATGACAAAACTCTCCTTCAAGTCTACTCTCGTGATATGGCAGAATTACCTTCTACAACTAAACTACTTATAAGAAATATTCCAGATGGAATTATACTTCCTAGAAATATAAAGGACATTCAACAAGCTTACAAAGTTGCAAATGAAACCAAAGTTCCTCTCATACCAAGAAGTGCAGGTACATCAGGATTTGGTGGAAGTATACCTTATAAAAAAGGTGTAATCCTTGACGGAAAGGGTTTAGAAAGTGATATTATTGTTGAACCTTTTGATCAATCTGTTTTAGTTAGTCCATCAATGGTTTTCAGTGAATTACAAAGATACCTTAAGATGCAAGGTGTATCTCTTTGTGTTTTTCCTTCCAGCTACTATTCAGCTACTTTAGGTGGATTCATTGCTCATGGAGGATATGGTGTGGGTAGTGCACAATATGGCGGAGCGATTGATCAAATCTTAGCAATTGAAGTAGTCCTCCCTAATGTGGAATTAGTAAACTACACTGAAAGAGAAGATATTGAGCTTATAGTTGGTTCAAATGGAACCTTAGGTTTAATTACTAAAGTACAACTAAAAATAAAATTCGATATACCCTTAAAACACCGAGGGTGTACATTTGATTCACCTAAAGAATTGGAAGATGGGTTGAAAGTTTTAGCAAGCATAAATCCATACTCAATATGGATTTTAAATCCAAAACATGTTGCAGAAATGAATGATGCATTTGGTTTTACACTTCCAAATAGATACGTTGTTTTAATATCAAAAGAAGTGAGTTTTGAGGAAGAAGAGAGTGATTTTCACGCAAGTTTTAATCAAGCAATAAGAGATGGAGGAGGTCAAATTCTAGATAAAAGATATACTGATAAAATCTGGGATATCAGATATAAGACATTTACAATGATAAAAGATTATCAAGATTTCCTTGTTTCAGAACTAATCCTCCCCATTGAAAAAAGTGGGAAGTATCTCCAAAAACTTGCATCAGAGTTTAATGGACAACTCCATTTCGAAGGAGAGGTGATAAATAACAGTCATTTCTCTTTGCTCTTATTCTTATATTTTGACGAGAAGTTAACTCCTTTAAAAAAGACAATAATAAATCTGAAATTATACAAAACAGTAATGAAGGGGAAGAAAGTTGGTGGATTTCCATATAGTACTGGACTTTGGTTTTCAGGTTACTATTCAAAGATTTTCGGAAAAGAACAATACAAAAGATACAAAGAGCTCAAAAAGAAAGTTGACCCAAAAAATATCAGTAATCCTGGTAAGGTTATATCCCCAAGAGTTAGGATATTTCCATTAATTACATTTAAATTTGCTCTCAAAATAGCTAGTTGGTTAATAAGATGAAAGTTGATGATTACTCATTTCCAATTGATTTATTTTATTTAATTAGAGAACCTGGTCATATTTGGATAAAAAAAATATCTGCTGAAGAGATCAAAATTGGTATTGATGATTACGCATCAAAAAGAGCAGGTGACATAGAGTTTGTAAGAACAATAAAAGAAGGACAAAGAGTAAGAAAAGACCAAATAATTGGAACCTATGAGAGTGGGAAATGGATAGGACAACTTAAAGCTCCTATAGCTGGTATTATCTCACAAAAGAATGAAGAGCTTAGATCTAATCCAGGATTGTTAAATACAGATCCTTATGGTGAAGGCTGGATTCTTTGTATTGAAGGAACTGATGTTGAAACTCAGTTAATTGAAGATAAAGAAATAATACCAGTAGGAGAAAAACTTGAGGAATATATTCGTTGGAGAATTAGTCAAGAATAAGAGTGTATTTTTGCATAATTTTTTATAAGTCTTCCTGTTTTTTAATTATCAAATGCTCATCTGGATTATACTAGGTTTTGCAGTTCTCCAAGGAATTTTGGAATGGTTACCTGTAAGTTCTAGTGGACAAACTGTTACTCTCCTTATTACTGCTCTAAATATGGATGCTGATGTAGCGTTTGCTCTATCTCTTTGGTTACACTTGGGAACTTTGATAGCAGTTTGTGTAAAATATCGCAAAGAATTGTGGTTATTTATTAATCCAAATGTAAAAGATGAAGCAATAAAAAAATGGAGATTATTTTTATTACTCAGTACAATTGGAACAATCATTGTAGGAGTACCATGTTATTTTCTTGTAGATTACTTAATAGAATCTCCCGATATTGGAGATTATATAATGCTAGTTATTGGGATTGCTTTGATAATCACAGCAGCAATTCTTTATTTCTCTAAAAAAGCAAATGTGGAAGGGGAAATGATAGAGGATATTTCTAAGAAAAAAATGATGGGAAGTGGATTATTGCAAGGATTTTCAATTATTCCTGGAATAAGTCGCTCTGGGATTACAATGGGTGGTCTTCTCTTCATGAATGTAGAAAAGAAAGATGCAGTAAAAGGCAGTTTCTTGATGAGTATCCCTGCAGTTCTAGGAGGTTTTGTCCTCTTGTTAATAGATGCTGTAATTGAAGGTTCTCCGGTTCTTCCTATACCTTTTTGGCAGATGTTAATTGCAATTTTATTAACTGCAATAATTGGATATCTGACAATGGAATTGTTCATATTTGTTGCTCGAAAATACAATTTTGCAATTATATGCTTAATATTAGGATTAATCACAATAGCCTTTTTCTTTTTTAGATATTTTTGAAAATTTAATGATGAATTTTTTACTCAATTTAAGCATTTTAAACAAGAAAAAAAATAGGGTAGAATTTCAGATTTCGTTAGTTCTGAAGGCTAAAACTATCTTAATGTTTAAATACATCGAACAGTATCAGAAATTATTCTAGAAAGCATCGGAAGTTACAATTAGCGAAACATTAAATTACTATGTTAAGATAATAAAATGTGACTAGATGTTATAGAAAATAACAGCTCAGTAGTATAGAAATCAGGTGAATGAATGTCTTTCTATGAATTTCGAAAAAGAGTAATGGAAGAGAAGAAAAGAAGGGAACAACAAGAGAGACAGACGAAGGTAGAGAGCCCACAAGAATCTGTTGTTGGGAGAAATAAATTTAGTGTCGCATTATTAGGATTGGAAAGAGCTGGAAAAACATCATTGGTAAAAAAACTTCTAAAACAAGAAGATATTGTTGTAAGACCAACATATG
>JAEOTE010000084.1 GCA_016839945.1 Candidatus Heimdallarchaeota archaeon
AATGGATCTAATATACACCATCAGGATTAAAGGAAAACCTTTTTTCAATGATATTCGTCGAGCTATACCTGAATTAAACTCTCGCACATTAACTACACGTTTGAAAGAGTTTGAAGAAAATCATATTGTGACTCGAACAGTGAGTGATACACAACCCATTCGAGTTACATATGAATTAACAGATATTGGAAATGGTGTTTATGAGTTGTTAATGCCATTACTCTTCTTTTTTGCTGGTGCAAAATATAACTTGGATCAGAAATAGAATGAGATTAATTATAATCTGACCACTGATTTTCTTATTCATTATCAAACCTTTATTTTTAGATACCATTATACAAAAAATTCACAAACTATAAGTATAGAGAATCTTCTATAAAATCCTAAACAAAATCCATTATTATTTAATAACAACGATAATTATAATTAATTATCTATTATTATTGAAATTTCTTTTCAGATAATTATATAAATATCTAATTAATTCTCTTTTCGAAATTGTATGAAAATTGCAGAAGAAACTTTTGAAACAGAAATAAGATTTATTAAAAAATTGTTCTATAGAACTTTGTTAGTTATTTTGATTTGTACTATAATTGCATTAGTTGGTTATTTCCTCCATAATATAGATGTCTTTGGTTTTTTCACTATGTTATCTGGATTATCCTTGCTTTTTATGGGATTAATTGGATTTGAAAGATTCGAAATACATAATAGATACAAATAAAGAAATAGGTAAGCTGTAAAAATAGAAAGTAATATCTGAGTAACCATGAGGTGAGGTTACTTCTACTCTGGATGAATCTTCTATAATGTTTTTTGAGCTCTTCAATTGTAAGATAGAGTTAAATAAGTAACTGCTAGTACTGCTGTATAAAGTAATTAAGAAATTTATGGAGTTGTTAGAACTTGGCAAAATCTCGTAAAAAGAAATCTAGTAAGAAGAAATCTAGTAAAAAACAAAATACAGGTCAAACACTTGGTGTTTTGGCTTTGATAATTTCATTTGGAGCACTAGGCTTAAGCTTGTCTCAATTCTTTCTCCAGCAAGGAGGTCCGACAGTTTATAGCTTATCACACAACGATATTATAGTTTTAGATGGCATTAGTCTAATAGACCATTTATCTGAACTAGATCTAACATATAGTGCTAAAGCTGGGGATCGTGTACTAATTGAATTTACTTGTGAAATATACGTGAATCCAATTGGTTCAACTGATCTTTCTATCAATTTTGAAATCGGCGGTTCAATATTTCCACCATCAAAAATTCATGTCTATACAGATAGTTATCTCTTTACAAATGGTTATATGAGACACTACATCGAATCTAGTGATGCAGGAGAATTCGAGGTAGTTCTTATCGCAAGTATCGATGATGAGTCTACAGGCAGCTTCATAAGAAATTGTCTTCTCACTGTCACAGTGTATTAAAAACTCCCACTTTCTTTTTTTTCTTAATGCAAGAAACTTATATTAATAACTGTTTTAATCTGTTTAAAGCTTTAGTATAAACTTCATTTTCTTTACTCCACTTATATAGTAGTTCACATATAAATTCAGAGCAAAGATGACATGAATCTAGCTGCTTATCTTCAATACAGCAAATTTTTATTTCACAATTAGCAGACCAGTGTTTTCCTTCAGTAGAATCAGTTCGACATCCTTCGCAAAGTGCTCCTTCGCGCATAAATTCTTGTACTGTTATAGTTTCTGATCTCCACCCTTCTTTCTTGAACCAATCTAATATACCCTCTGCAGTAGTTTCATCTTTATCTGCTAGATAAATACTACATTTATCACATTCTAAACCACAAACAGCAATACTATTTTCCATCTTATCAAGCCTAAACCAGTATTCTAATGTATATACGACGTATTGGAATAAATAAATTTTCTTCCAGAATTTCTTAGGATTAAGCTTAAAAATAAAAATCAATGTTTATATCATAATGAACTCAAAAGACTCTGATGAAAAACTTCAACTAAGAATACTAATAGCGTATTATACCCGTACAGGAAATACAGAGATATTTGCAAAACAAATAAAGAAAATGGTTGGTGGTGACCTTTTTAGAATTGAAGAGGTGAATAAATATCCTCCCAGTTATCAGGAAGTACTGAAAGTAAGTAAAGTAGAAATAGACAATAACATAAAACCACCAATAAAGAGCTTTGTAGAAAATATCGGTCAATATAATGTTATATTTGTTGGTACTCCTAACTGGTATGGCACGATGGTTCCACCAGTTGCAACATTCCTTGATGCACATGATCTTTCAGAGAAGATAATTATCCCTTTTGCAACACACGGAGGGGGTGGAGAACAGCGCTGCTTAACTGATATCAAACAAATGAGCTCTCAAACTACTGTCCTAGAAGGGATCGTTTTCTATGGATCACAAGCTGAATCATCAAGAGAAAGAATAGTAACATGGCTAAAAAGATTGCAAATATTCGATAAATAAATTATATAGTCTGAACTATACTTGTTGAGAGGTTTTAACTTCATAGTGTTGAGACCTTGCATCAAAACGTGAAAGTAATTCTTTTGCTTTTGGAGGGACAACAGATAACTCATAATCTTCTCCTGCAAAAGTACGAACAGCTTCTAATGAATCAAACCACATTATTGTAATGAATTCCACCTCTTCATCCACATTCCGACGTAATAGATGAATTCCTTTAAAACCATCAATTTTACGTGTTTCTATGTTTAAGAAGATTTCATTCTTAAGTAGTAATTCGTAAGCTTCTGCATTCTCGAGAGTTGTCCATCCATGCCAAATTCGACTAATCATTGTTAATTCCTTCCTATCATTTTATAATTTATAACATCCTTATATTCTTTATTAAAAAATTCTAAGAAAGTAATTAGATATGAAATAAATATTTCGATGGTTTAGGACTGCTGAGATAATCTCACAATTTTACTG